>JACQMS010000024.1 GCA_016203445.1 Candidatus Woesearchaeota archaeon | reverse complement strand
ATGAATCACAGCGGTTCTTGATCATGCTCAGAAACTGTCAAGAACCATTGGTCAAAGACCAATACTATGTTGTTAAACACAATAGATCACAGTGGTTCTTGAGCATGCTCAGAAACTTTCCATACTCACTGCATGATTTGCTTCAGTCACCAGTCTATGGAAAGTTTCCGACATTTCAACATTCACTGCGTGATTTGCTTCAGCCACCAGTTACGAACCAGTGGAAAGTTTCCGACATTTTCACATTCACTGCATTAACACCGAAGAATATATCCAAAACGGTCAAAAGGTTTAAAAAGAACAAAAGAAATTCCAGCACGGGTTTTTATGGGGGTATATGAAGAACCATATGAGGATGATGGCATCGACGTGTCTCAATCAGATGATACCTTGTTTGAAGCACTATTTTTGAATGAAAATACCGCAAGAACACTATCAGGACTGGAAGATAGAATATTAAAATGGCGATGTGACAGTGTGACACCCAAAGCAATACTACACGCGCTCTATGAATTATTACAAAAAGATTACCAAAAAACACTCACAACAAACAATATGACACTAGGACCAGAAAAAGAAAGGACAATGTACGCCAGCATACTAGAACCATTTGCGAAAACACTAATTAAATTATCAAAAACAGAAAACGCGACGATAGGATATGCATTTTTAGGAACTCTTATCGCGCATATAGAAGCCAGCGGGACGAACGGCAGACAATGGATACTCTGCGCGCCACTCGTACTAGAGATAAGCAGGGCAGTAGTACATGCAACAAAAACAATAGATACATTTCTCCTCTATCACGCAATAGATACACGCATACCATTCCTAACAGATATGAAAGGAGAAATAACCGAAGAATTCCAAAAGATACAACAAGAAAGAAGCAAAAACCTTTTATCACTACCCTACATACTGCCACTATTTCTGCAACAATTAAAAGAACAACCGGAACAGATGATACAAGAATACAAGATTTGCGATGCGCATGGAAAATTACCAAAAAGTGCAATTCTCAAAAAGAGAAAAGATTAAAAACTAGATGATAAAGAAGAATCGTATGTTCATACAAGAAATAGAATACACACACCAAGTCATCACACACCTCATAGATCTGCTGGAAAAAATAATAGAACACGATGAAAAAGTAGAGCAGCTTACTATCAAAAAAGAATTTCTAAAAGAAAAAAAGAATAAATTTCAAACATTCGTACAAGAACAAGGAAATATGGATGATGATTCACATATTGTACAAGAACTTAAAAAAACAGGGAGAGAAATAACAAGCACACAAATGCAGATATATGAAGAAAAAGAAAAAGAACAACGCGCAGGGATAGAACTGTTCACAATAGTACGATTCAGCAAAGACAAAGAACCACTAATAATAAAAGAGCTAATAAGAAGAAAAGAAACTATGCTGCGAAGAAATAGAGACCGGCCAGAAATACAAAAATTTGTGGAATCAATATTCAAAGAGTTGGTGCAGATAGTAGTATTCTTAGCAACGATAAGAAATCATGCAGAGAACATACTTGCCAATATAACACCATTAGAAAGAACATACGAAGAAGATATAATGAGCACCATAGGAAAAGGGACTTTGCAGAGCATAGGATCAAAAAGCACTACAATAAAAATATCAAAAATAGAAACAGGAAGAAGAGAAAGCACGATGAAAAAAGCAAGAAGAGTGGCCGCGCGCACGTTCACAGAAATACCAACACAAAATTTATTTATACAGAGTGTAGAAGCATACAAAATAGCAAGGGACTTAGGATTACAAGATGAACAATTAACACCGCCCTACCAAGAGCTAAAAAAAAGCATACAATCAAAAATTCACAATGAACAATAAATCATTCAAAAGAAGAAAAAGTGATGATGGCATACCATTCAACAAACTTGAAGAAATTAAAGGGCCAAAAATTGATAAGACAATTACAGTTCTAGAACTCCTGAAAAGTTTCAAAAACATAGGATTCCAAGCAAGCAACACAGCAAGAGCAGGAGAAATCATACAACTAATGAAAAAAGAAAACGTTGACATATATCTCACAGCAACATCAAATATGGGAAGCTCCGGGCTCAGGGAGATAATAGCGCAAATTGTTAAGAACAAACTGGTGAAAGCAATAATAACCACCACAGGGCTCATTGAAGAAGATATAATGAAAACTTCGAATACTTTCAAACTTGGAAGTTTTGACGCGGATGATTCACAAGTAAAAAAAAACAAGCTCAACAGAATAGGAAACATATTAGTTCAGGACGAACACTATTGCTGGCTTGAAGACTTTCACAATGCGTTCATAAAAAAAATAACTAAAGAAAAAAAAGTTTGGAGCCCAAGCGAGTACATTTATGAAATAGGAAAAGAAATAAGCGATGAGAACAGCATATTGTATTGGGCGACAAAAAATTATATACCAATATTCTCGCCAGGATTTGTTGATGGAGCACTGGGAGACCATATATTCTTTCACAATGAAATCACAAAAGAAAAATTGGTTATAGACACCGCAAAAGATTTAACAACATTCTACAAAATGATACTCAACTCCAAAAAAACAGGCGGAGTATTTTTAGGAGGAGGAACTCCCAAACATCACCTAATAGGCGCGGCAATACTAAGAAATGGGCTAGATTACGCGATATACATACAAACAGGAACACAATACGACGGATCCCTATCAGGAGCGCACCCAAAAGAAGCAGTAAGCTGGAACAAGCTAAAAGATGAGAAAAACAGTGCAATTATAGAAGCAGAAGCAACAATAGTATTCCCAATACTCGCAGTAGAATGGCTACAATAAATGGTCAAAAACACTGATCTTATTTTTATTAACTTCTCGCAACCTCATAATAATCCTGTAAAACAATGGAATCAATATCTCCTGCGCTATTCGCGAGATAAAAACGGCCATTACCAACATCAGCAACCTTCCTAGAAAAATCAATACCCTTATTATCAAGATTTATGCCAATCACAGAAATAGTAACGCCACGATTAGCAAGAACAGCCGCAGAAGAAAGAGTAAGCTTTTCGGGTTCATCACCAGAAGTAGGAACTGCATCACTAATAATCACGAGGTGCTTAGTAACTCCAGAAACTATAGGAAACAATTCAGAACACTTATCAAAAAGAGAAACAAAATTAGTCTCGCGAAAAGCATGAGCTCCACTAAAAGACTTCAACACCGCGCCCATATCCAAGGTAGGGCTTTCAGAAATGTGAACCTTGTCACTAAAAACAATAACACCTACCTTATCCTTCCTCTTAATAGCCTTATACGCTAGAGCGATACCTGCACGTTTGCCCATCAACAACTTATCACCTTTCATAGAAGCAGAAGAATCCAAACCATAAATTATCATAATAGAACCCTTAGAAATTCTTGGAGAAACTCTCAAATCATCAGAAATAATATTCTTGCGACCCCTCCTCAAAACGGTTTTTATAGTATCTCTAATATTAACGTCTCTATATCTATCACCCTTCTTAAAAATTCTAGAAAAATCTCTGGAACCATAATGCTCAACCTTCTTCTGCAAGACCTCGCCCTGCAGACCTTTGGGCTCCAGACGATCAAGCTCTTCTACAAAAGCAGAAATAATTGCAACATCCTCACCTTTACTAGTTATATTACCAGAAGTATCAACAATACCTTCAGACTTAAGCCTTTTAACACGCTCCCTAATCTGATCCAACAACTCTTTACGAAACTCAGGAATACCAACATTCTGCTCCAAGTAATCACTATCAAAACCAGTCAACAACCTCAACAACCTCTCGCCGTAAAGATTCTTAACATTATGAAAATTTTTAACACCCTCCATAAACATGTCAGGATTAAAAGAACCAATATTCCTATTAGAAGCCTCTTCAACAATACGAGCGTCCTCAGACATTACACCGCCATCAAGAATACTGCCTATGAGTTCTCCATCAACATCACCAAAAGCAGAAGATTCCTGACCCTCAGCCTTCCAACTCTCGCCGAATAGAACCACCACCAGATGCGAGCTCTTCGTGCTCTTCCAAGAACTCGTCAAACTTTTTCTTAAGAAACTGTTCTGGTGACAAAGAAAACTTAAACGCGGGCTTCAAAGAAATTCTATGAGACAAAACACTTGCAAGAATAGCTCTAATATCATCAGCACTAACACTCTTTCTGCCAGAAATTAACGCCTGAGACTGCGCCCTCTCATAAACACCAATTGATGCCCTAACACTGGGCTTTTTATCAAGCTCCTTAGACTCCCTGAGAAGCCTCAAAAAAAGCAGTACAGACTCCAGAAGTTTTTCGGGAAAATCAAGAATTTTTCTACCTTTAGTTTTCACAATCAAAACCTCATCAGAAAGAGAATCAGGATAGCCAGCATGAACAATATCAAACCTGTCGAGAAAAACATCACCCAAAGGCTCAACAGCGGCGCTCTCAGAAGGATTCATAGTGCCAATAAAAATGAAGTCCAGAGGAAAATCGACAGTGTACCCGCCAAGAGTTGCCTTGCCCTCGGACAAAACCTGCAAAAGAGCATTTTGCAACTTTTCAGGAGCTCTATTAACTTCATCAAAAAACAAAACACCTCTATCAGCAAAAAAAATTTTTCCAGGAGTAAAAGCCTCTAAAGATTTAGGACCAAACTTCAAAGCCTTCACAGGATCAATATCGCCAAGCAAGTCTTCGACATTCAAATCTGGAGACCCTTGAACTCTAACAAAACGATCAACACCAGAAACTTTCTTTTTCTTTTTAGTAATAGGATCAACCCTCTCAACAATAGGCAAAAGTTTTGCGACATTCCTAGCAAGAGTAGTCTTACCAACACCTGGATTACCAACAATCAACACATGCCTGCCGGAGATAAGCGCGCCCTTCAACTGACTCTTAGCAAGACTCTGACCGATAATATCAGAAAAAGACTCCTTCAATAATGAACCGCGAATATCATCAATGATCATGCCGAAGGACAGCACCACAATTCTTTATAAAAGCTTTGATTTTGCAAAAAATCTAGAAAAACAAGCACGCCGAAAAACGCGACATTTATAAATAATACGCACATTAATCCCCTTATGGGGGCAGCGGTCGAAGAAATTTCGGATTGGGAATTAATACTTGAGTGGAGAAGATGCAGTAAGTATATACTAGGGTTTGGTGTAGTTCCAGGAAGATACGGCGATGCAGGAGAATTAGAAATGCATTATCAAAGTATACTGAAAGGCCTTGAAGAATGGGAAGAACTATCAATAAAAGAACAGAGAAGCTGTTGGGGAAGAATGTTCGGATTTTTTTCAGACCTGGAATTTGAAGTGCAATCACTATCTCTCCTAGAACATTTTTCTAAAGACACACTTCGTGGAATGAGCCCCATAAAATACAGAGAACTATTTTTAAGATACGCAAAAAAAAATCCTCAAACTATTAGGGGAGGAGCAGAGAGAAAACAATGCCTTCAAAGACTCGCAGAACTGCACCTCATACGAAGAGAATGGTACGATCACACAGTTTAAAATCCGAATCCTTCCCATCCAGAAAGCAATTCTACCAACTGACTACGTTCTCTCTGAAGTTTAGGAAGCAATGAATCTTTTTTTGCCCTCCACACTGCAGGGTTATCAGCCATATCAGAAATAGCTTCTATATGCCCGCCTAATTCACTCTTTATGACGTCAATGTGCGCAAGAATACGAGCACGAAGACTGTCAGATATTTTTCCTCGATTTGCAGAAAGTTCAGCCACCAATGCAACGTTATTGGCCACAACCTCTTTAAAACTAGTCATATCGCGCACAAATAGAACATTCACTTATAATATTTTCGAAAAAACGATCACACATTCATCTTCACTTCTTTGCCAGTAATCATATCGCGAACAGTCACCTTACCATCAGCCAGATCCTTTTCACCAACAATAACAACTTTTTTAGCGTTAATGCTTTGAGCATAGGAAAACTGTTTTGCAAGACTCCTGCAAGATATATCTATAACAACAGAATTATTTTTTCTTAAATCACCAGAAATTTTTAGAGCTGTACTCAACAATTTTTCAGTAACTGGAGCAATATAATAATCAACACTCGTTAAAGGTTTAGGAATCAACCCCTTCTTTTCAAGCAATAATGAAAGTGTTGAAAGACCTATACCAAAACCTGTGGCTGGAGTTGGATCGCCGCCATACAGAGATACGAGCTCATCATACCTGCCACCACCACCCAAAGCTCTGAACTCTCCAGAAACATCAAAAGCCTCAAAAACAATACCTGTGTAGTACGCTATACCTCTAGCAATACTAAGATCTATCTCAAAAAATTCGCTGGGTAAAAACTCAAACAACTTAACAAAATTAAATATAGATTCCTGAACCAAGCGCTCGCCTACATTCAAAGCGCGCAATTTTTGTATAACAGTAGTAGGAGAACCCCTAATGCTAACAATATCTGAAACCGTTTTTGACTGCTTATCAGAAAGACCCGCACCCTTAAGTTCTTTAAAAAAATCAGAATCATCAATCTTCGAACGCTTATCAACAATCTTAAACAATGATTGAACAAGCTCTGGAGAACAGGAATCACCAATGCAATCCCATAACAAACCTTCCAAAAGTTTTTTATCATTAATTCTAACCTTAAAATCATTGGAAGTCAATCCAAAATTTTTGTAGCAGTCAACAAACAAATTCAAAACTTCAACATCTGCCTCAACCCTGTCAGAGCCAAAACACTCCACGGAAAGCTGGTAGAACTCCCTCAACCTGCCTTTTTGGGGAGCTTCATAACGCCACATTCTAGAAAGGCCAAACCATCTAACGGGTTTTTGTAACTCCTTCTGCTTCTGAAGAAATAATCTTGTGATAGGAACTGTAAGATCAAACCTCAATCCGAACCTTTCACTGCCTCGCTGTTCCAAAGTAAAAATCTGTCCGAGAATTTCATCACCACTCTTCTTAGTAAGCCATTCAACAGTTTCAAGAGCAGGAGTTTCAACCTCCAAAAAACCATACTTTAATGCAGTGGCTCGCAAAGAGTTCATGATCTGCACTTTAACAGACCACAACTCGGGAAAAAAATCCTCGGTGCCCTTAGGAGAAAGATATGATGCCATGGAAGCATTGACGAGAATAGCGTATAAAAATGCTTCGGTTACTGAGCGTAGTCAAGTTGATTGTCTTTGAAACATGTTGTGATTCTTTTCTTCTATTTTTCTTTTTTCTGGCGCAATAATAATGATTTTTTATTGCCAGCGATGCCGTAGAAATTTATTATTTGATACAAAAGAACGTAAATTTCAACGTATGTTAGAACGGTTCTTATAACAACAAATGTTCGTTCCAACACAAATCGTTGTTCGTGGAAAGAAAAAAAACTCGGATGAATTTTGTTACTCGCCTCAATACTGAAAAAAACATGGATTAATCTTTGGTATTTGAGTTGAAATTACTTTTTTGTCACAACCTTTAAAAACTTTGAATGCTTCACCACTTTTCGAGGGTTGTGAATGGGAAATAAGTACTCATTGGGTAATGCTGGAAGTTCTGAGTGCATTGATTCCTTCTTAAATCTCGGAAAGGAAGATATGCTAAAAGTGTTCATCACGAGTCTGTGGCCTTCAACTTCTCACGTTGGAACTCTTGATATTATTGAGGGTGTTGATGGCCTCATCGTAAATGTGTACTCAAGCGAGGCAGAAGCAAGTTTGGGAGTCATTCCATTTGTTGAACAATCTGAGGTAATATACAGAGGCATTCCATCGAATTCTCGAGCATTTGGAGAGTGTTGCTCTTCTCTTCTTGGTTTTCTTGACACTGTTGAAGGCGGCGCCAGGAAAAATATGCTGATTCATAAGGCGCGTTCCGAACTGTTAGTATATTGTGGAAAAATTCCAACAGAAGATTTTGACCGTTCATATTTTTCTAGAATTGCCGGGATCCTCGTAGATGATTTTCCTGGGCTCTCTATTTTGCAACTTGACAATCCAACTCGTCAACATTCAGCTGATTATATTCTTGAAGAACTTCGAAGAACGAAGAATTTTTCGCCTCGCGTGACGATAACTCCTGAGATCGCCAGATGGTTAGGAATTCTTGAGCGGGCGGAACTGGAACAAACGGTTATAGGCACCGGACTCCTTTTGAACAATGTGGAAGTTCTTCGCTCTTTTGAACAAGCGGTCGCTGGATGTTCTATGCCTCTTTTTTCTCTTCGTGGCCAATACCAAACTGGTGATGTGGAAAGCGCGAGATTTGCCGAAGATTTAAGGATGAATGCTTCACTGTACTAGTAGTTTTGGACTCACAAAAGTTTTCTTCCAAACTTTTCCTCGTACAGGATGATGAATGGTACAAGCACATCTCTGGCTAGAGCTTTGAGTCGTACATCTTTGCTCTTTCTTAATTCTCTGATGATAGGAATGATGATGAAACTTCCAATGCCTTCAAGAAGTTTTTCTACAGTAATATTTTGTTCGAGAGAGCGTTCTGAGATTATGTCAAAGTTTGAAAGTACTTTCGTCACGGCCCGCAAAAGAAGCTTTTGTTCGTCTGATAGTTCTTTTGATTCTGCAGTTTTGAGTACCGCAGTCTTTAATGCTTTTCTTACGTCTCGGAACATTCCGCTCGGTAACCGCGCTTTCCTTTCCCGTAATGTACCAAGGAGAAAGCCGAATTGATATTTCACCGCGATAAGCAGTGGATCATTTGGGGATATAGGCATGCGTGGGAAGTGGTGTGAGGAGTATAAAATGCTTTCGCTCTCATCTCAGGTCAGTGGTTGGTAGTATGTTGTCGGAATTTGATTTTTGTATATTGTGAACCTCTCATAGCACAATCTATGGAGAATTCTCTAGTTAATGTCCTTTGCTAACATAGTAATCAGTAGAACTATTTTCCGCGCAATGCTTGCAATAATTTATCCTCTCTCGTAACACTGAATTCTGTCATAGCCCGTTCATACAATTCAGGTAATTGTCTCGACTATTCACCACGACAATATTTACACGTGAAAAAATAGTATTGTCAAAATGACACAAAATAACAAGATTGATGAAAGAAAAACATATCGAATAGTCGGCGAAAGGCACATTTTAGTAAGCTTTATAAAACACCACCAATTCCAAAACATCATAACATTAACGCATTTTCCTTTAGAGAATAATGCTTCGGAGGAGTGTAAATGGCTAGGCAAAAACCACACATTAACATTGTCTTCGTAGGTCACGTAGACCACGGAAAATCAACAACCGTCGGGAGACTATTATTTGATTCCGGAAACGTCGACGAACAAGCGATGAGAAAACTCAAGGAAAGAGCAGAACAGCTAGGTAAAGGAGGATTCGAATTTGCGTTCGTAATGGACAATTTAAAAGAGGAACAGGAAAGAGGAGTTACAATAGACCTGTCACACAAAAAGTTTGTAACACCAAAATATGAGTTCACAATAATAGACGCACCAGGACACAGAGACTTCATAAAGAACATGATTACCGGAGCATCACAAGCAGACGCGGCAGTGCTGGTCGTAGGAAGCGAAGGAATTCAAGCACAGACAAGAGAACACGTTTTCTTATGCAAAACTCTGGGAGTCGGACAATTAATAGTAGCATTCAACAAGATGGACTTGGTAAAGTACGATGAAGGAAAATTCAAAGTGCTAAAATCAGAAGTTGAAAAATTATTGCAAAGTGTTGGATACAAAATACCAGAAATACAATTTATACCAGTAGCGTCATACCTAGGAGAAAACATAGTCAAAAAGTCAACGCACATGGCATGGCATACTGGACCAACATTGTTAGAATCTTTGGACAACTTGAAGGTTCCGGAAAAACCAACAAGTTTGCCATTAAGACTGCCAATACAAGATGTCTACAACATAACAGGCATAGGAGTTGTTCCAGTAGGAAGAGTAGAAACGGGAACGATGAAGGTTGGTGACAAGGTGATAGTAGTGCCGGGACGCGAAGGCAAAGGAGTCCCTGGAGAAGTTAAGACAATAGAAATGCACCACGAACAAGTACAAGTAGCAGAACCTGGAGACAATATAGGGTTCAACGTTAGAGGTATAGGAAAAACTGACATAGATAGAGGAGACGTGCTAGGACACTCAGACAATGTTCCAACAGTCGCGACAGAATTCACCGCACAAATAGTAGTGCTAAACCATCCTAGCGTGATAACTGTAGGATACACACCAGTGTTCCACATACATACGGCGCAAGTAGCTTGCAAAGTAGAAGCAATACTTAAGAAACTAGATCCAAGAACTGGTCAAGTAATGCAAGAAAATCCGGACTTCATAAAGAATGGAGACGCGGCAATAGTAAAATTCAAACCTGTACAACCACTCGTTATCGAGAAGCAAAAAGACATACCACAATTGTCAAGATTTGCGGTCAGAGATAGCGGGCAAACAGTTGCTGCAGGAATGTGCATAGATCTAGTAAAAAAACAGATGTAAGCACTAAAATGTATGGAGCGGTACGCGAGTGAACCCGTATTTTTATTTTTTTAGATCGTTCGCAACAAATTTTGTAAGAGTACGAAATTTGGACTCATAAATGTAAATTTTACATTTCGGAGTGATCAACAAAAAGGTTTTTCACGATGCAAAAGGCAAGAATAAAGTTGGCGTGCATAGATATAGACAAGCTAAACCAGACGTGTTCTTACATAAAAGAAATATCTGACAAGACAGGAGTACCAATGAGAGGACCAATACCACTGCCAACAAAAAAACTAAAAGTTACAACAAGAAAAGGGCCCTGTGGCAACGGCAAAGCGACATGGGACAGGTTCGAGATGAGAGTTCACAAAAGACTAATAGATTTAGGATTAGACGAAAGAGCACTAAGACTAGTCATGAGAGTACCAATACCTGAAGGACTAAACATAGAAATAGAAATGGTAGATGTATAAAATTTGTTCTAAAACTAATCACGCAATATCTCTTTTTCTTATAGACAAACCATAATTGAAAGCTTCTACAATAACATCCTCAACAGCATCACTCAAAGTTCCAGTAACAGAATTTCTAACAAGAACAACAGGATGTTCAGCAACATCAAGTGTAGAAAGATCGCAGCCATTAAAACCGGAAACATAAGATTCACGAACAAGATTGTACAATAATACACCATTAACAGTAGTGGCGCCGCCAACTTTTCCGCAAATAACTTCTAAAAGTTGATGGTTATTTGAACAAAAATGTTCGCCCATCAATAAAACAATAGAATCATACAAACGTTGGCCTTTCATAAAAACATCCGCAATGATACAATAACCGCACCAAAACGCCTAACAAAAAAAACGAAGAAATAGCGCAATGATGTAGTTGCCTACGCAACAAGCTTGATTATAATGCCCTTAATACTGCTAATATTAGTATTATTCATCATTGCAACAATGAATCAGAAGAGCTAGAATATAAATGTTTCGACAAAAAACAGTCATTACTAAACGACACACCACAACTTCACAACTATTAAAAACACGTTTTTAATGCTCAAAAAATAATGGCATTTCTATACTACCACGCAACACTGAACGAAGAACAACAATGGATGGAGAATCCAAGTAGAGACATTTTTCTGGCGGCGTGCCAAGAAATAGCCAAAGGGTTGAGGGAGGTAGAACCTTTCGCTTTGATAAGAACAAGTAAAGAAAATGTTTCAAGAGAAATATTCAAGAACAGAGACCCTGATGCAGTATTCACTTATGACACAATAACTACACTAGTTACAATGCCTAAAGGAATCATAAACGAAAATTGGGGAATACTAGCAACGATTTACGAAAACGGAAAAAACCCTCAAGAGTTAAGAAGAATGTTAGCATTAGCATTTCAGCAAAGCATAACAGGAATTTTAACAACCTCAAGCATAGGACCAATAATAAGAATTCAAGCAACAGCATACTTAAGAATAAAAATTAAATGGCACGTACTGCCAAACACCCCAGAAGAATACTGCTTCATAAAATCACTGAGAGATTTGGAAGATGAATACAAACAATCAATACAAGAAGGATTGGAAAAAGTAATAGTGGGAGATAATCTTGACGAAGAAGATATGAGTATGTAGGGAGTATTTCAGATTAACAGAATTCTGACTCAGCAATAACTTAAAAGAATTTACGATAAACTTTTATACAGCTATACAGAAACAGAATCATGAACCCCATAGCAAAATCACTAACAGACAATCCCATAATCTATTTGGCAAATAGAACTTGGGAGTTTTCAAAAGGCAACAGGAAACGCGTAGTAATATACTTCATACTATTCGTTCTATCAAATATAGTATCACTATCACTACCACTAATAATAGGGTTCGTGCTCAACATAATACAGGAACAAGGAATAACAAGCACAAACATATTTTTAATAATGGCTATAATTTCAGGAGGGCTAATACTTGAAGAAGTTTTATTCTGGAGTTTTCATGGAGTTGCAAGAGTTATAGAAAGAGAAAACGCGTTCTTCGTAAAAAGAAAGTACAAGAATTATCTTCTGGAAGGAATTATGTCCCTGCCTCTATCATGGCACACAGACCACCACTCGGGCGACACAATAGACAAGATAGAAAAAGGAACAAACGCACTATACACATTTTCAGAAGACGGGTTCGAAGTAATAAAAGCAGTCATGAGATTATTCGGGTCGTTAACAGTAATAATATATTTCAATGCTAACACCAGCATAACCGCGGCAGTAATGTTTACAACAGCGGTTATAATAACACTGTATTACGACAAAATTCTAAAAGAAAAGTATAGAGAGCTCAACCACGCAGAAAACGCCGCGGCGGCAAAAGTTTACGACGCGCTAAGCAACATAACAACAGTAATAATACTCCGAATAGAAAAAGTGCTAAGAAAAGAAATAAACGACGTTTTAATGAAGCCACTGCAAACATTCAAAAAAATGGTTAGGCTCAACGAGCTAAAATGGTTCCTGGTGAGCATGTCTGCAAGAATACTAATGGTTCTAACACTAGGAATATACATATTATCATCATACATCTCAGAAAAAGAAATATTAGTAGGAACAATTTACGCGTTATACGTTTACGCCGACAAGATAGGAAGCGTGTTCTACGATTTTGCATCAGACTATGGAAAAATAGTAAAGCAAAAAGCAGCAGTAGAAAACGCGGAAGAAATAGTAAAACACTTCAAAAAAAGAAAAAAAAATAGAAAAAATCTCGAGCTAGAATCATGGAGAGAAATAAAAATTGAAGGGTTGGACTTTTCATACCAAGATGTTAAAGACCCGGAAAAGAAGAAGCATTTGCAAGACATAAAACTAAAAATAAACAGGGGAGAAAAAATAGCATTTGTAGGAGAAAGCGGCAGCGGAAAAACTACAACAATGAAAATATTAAAATCTTTATACACGCCGCACAGAGGAAACATAACCATTGATGGAGAAGAAGGAAGCTTCGAAGATGTAAGCGAATATGCAACACTAATACCCCAAGAACCAGAATTATTCAATAATTCAATAATAAACAATATAACAATGGGAGTATCATACAGCGATGAAATAGTAAACAATTATTCAAAAATGGCAAGATTCCACCACGTAGCAATGAGACTTCCCAGAAAATATCAATCATTAATAAAAGAAAAAGGAGTAAATCTATCAGGAGGAGAAAAACAAAGATTAGCGCTGGCAAGAGGATTACTTGCCGGGAAAGACAAGCCAATAATACTATTAGACGAGCCGACAAGCAGTGTTGACGCGAAAAACGAACACGAAATATACAAAAACATATTCAGAAATTTTAAAGATAAAACAATAATATCAACAGTTCACAGACTACATCTGCTAACACAATTCGATACAATATACTACTTCAGCAAAGGAAGAATAGTTTGCAAGGGAACACTTGAAGACTTGTTAAAAAATGAAGAGTTCAAAAAATTGTGGAAGAAATACTACAAAACGAAGAAGAAGCGGGAAAGTTAAAACTTGAACAAAAAATGTTCAAACATTTGTAGTTTTTTCTGTTATCTGGGCAGTCTTGCACTTGCGATTACTCAATTAATAACGAAAAATTTAAATATAAGTGTACCCTTAAATGTAGTATGGTGATTAAGTCTTTAACAATAACTGAAGATGCATACAATGCTCTAGGAGTGTTCAAAAGAGCGGGCGAAAGCTTCAGCGAGGTTATACTACGAATAACACACGATAAAACAAGTGCTATGGATAAATATTTTGGAATGTTAAAAGTCACAGAAGAAGAAGCAGAGGACTGGAAAAGAGATATAAAAGAACATAGAAGGTCTTTTGATAAGCATTTTTCTGAAAGGCAGAAAAAATTATCAAAACATTGGAGGAAGTAATGGCAGTTTTAGATTCTTCAGCAACAATTGATATACTATCAGGAAATGGACTCGGAATAATTCTTCGTGATAAATACAAACGGGAAGCAACAAGAACAACAACCATCACGATGCATGAAGTTCTATTTGGTGTGAAACAGGAATATAAAAAACAGGTACTTAATTATTTTCAAACACTTGACATACTTTCATTTGACTCCGCTTCCGCGATAAAGAGTTCAGAATTAGAGCAGGAAATGCGCGCAAAAGGAAAAATACTAAATCGTCTTGATGTATTCATAGCAGCTATCTGCATAACAAGAGGAGAACCACTCATCACAACAGACAAAGATTTTAAACAAATACCAGGACTAAAAATTCTTACGGTTTGAAGCCACTGAAGAAAAATATTCAATGAGCTGTTTAGAACAAAAACAGCCGCGTGGAAATATTTCTGAGATATTTCTATTTAATTATAGTGTTCGTCTTGCACTTTTTTGATATACTCCAAAGCAAGGCATCTTTTCTGGCAATATGTGTACTTTCTGAAAATTTGAATCTTCAAAATATTTTGTGAACTTGTAGAGGTTTCCTCCCCAATGTACTGTGTACCACCCTTCAGGCGTTTGTTGCGCGATTGCTTGAACAAGTCTCTCGGGATATACTGTACGATCATCGATAATACACACATCAAACACTGCTGCGCTGATAACAACGTGTGATTCTTTGAGTGTTGAAAGAACATGTATTGGATCGTCAAAAATAAAAACTCCTCGCGGTTCCAGATGTCGTGAAGAGCGTATTGCGATAGAATCAATGTCTACTCCCGTATACTTTGTTGCCCCTTGTTCTAGAACAAATTTACATAATCCTCCCCCGCTGCCACACCCTATATCAATAACAGGTTTTCCTTTGAAAACGTATCCAAAATTTTCGCAGAACGAAGCAAAAGTTTTAACAGTATCATCATTAATTATTCTGCAACTGTTCAGCACTTCTTTCACTCGTTGCGCCGGCGTGCTTGTCATCTCGCAACCTCGCTCATAAACTCTTCTTCGTTGTTTTTTTCTTCTCCTTTTTCTACAATTCCTTTCTTCGCCATCCTTGTTGCAAGGTGTAATGGTTCTGGCAATTTATGAGGATAATGAGTAAGTTTCATTATTATTTCTCTGCATGCATTAAAAGAAATATTGCTACCAGGAGAGACATACAAAGGATTAGAATATTCACGAGTTTTAACAACTACACCAACACACTTTCCATCCATTAATAAAATATCATCTTTGATCTCAGTCAAAGGTTTTACTGCAATACCAATAGTTGGCATTTGAGTTTCAACACCGATGAATGATGCAATACCGCACATTTGCGGGTGAGCGATGCCGTGACCTTTTAGAAGTATTACATCAGGAGTGTATTCCAAAGAGTAATACAATTCCATAATGATGGGTCCGTCTCTGAAAGCTTCAAGGCCGGGAACATAATTTATCGGTGCTTTTCTGAGTATAGTTTTCTTCTCAATAATTTCTTCCGAAGGAAATCTCACGATTATTGCAGAACAAGTTATTTTATCACCCTTGCAAGAGGTGGAAAATCCTGCAACAAGTTTAACATCTTGAATAGGAAATTCCTCAGGGATATTAATATCACTAACTATGTGCTCCTGCATTTCTTTAAGTGAACTAATGGATTGCTTCATTATTCCCTCTTGACATTGTTCATTACAAACACTCAACAACTCTTTTACTGAATTATTATGATTCTTAGATGAGAACACACGGGATTTATAAATGTTTCGTTTTGTAACCTTTATATAGTGGTTACATATATTAGGAACACCGCAATCTCTAATCTGCACAACACAAATCTTTTTTAAGAAAACAAGCGCTAGGAAATCATGATTTGGGGGATTACAGGGTATCCGTGCGCAGGAAAAGGAGAAGTGTCGAACATTCTAAAAGAAAGAGGGTTCACAACACTAGCATTGTCAGATCTGCTACGAGAAAGGCTAAAAATATTGGGAGTAGAAATCACTAGACAAAACCTAATTGACATTGCGAATTTTATGAGAGAAAGAATGGACAATAATATATTAATGAAGATAGCACTACAAAAAATTGGAGCGAATAACGTAATAATTGAAGGAATAAGACATCCAGAAGAAGTTAAAGAACTAAAAAAATATGAAGGAAAACTAATATTTATACAAGCAGCTCAAGAAGTAAGATTTGCGAGAATGATAGCTAGAAACAGAGAAAAAGACCCATCAACATGGAACGATTTTTTAAAAGAAGAAGGGCAACAGGAAGGAACAGGCAAGGGAAGCGGTTTAAGAATCAAAGACTGTGAAGAAATGGCAGACATAGTAATAGAAAACAATGGAACTTTTGAAGAATTAAGAGAACGAGTAGAGAAAATACTTTTAGCAGAAGCAGGAAAACACCCGGAACAGACGAAACTACCAGAAATGTATAATAGAGAGTGACGAGGAAGAAAGAGATAAGAAGTAGGAAGTAAGAAGAAAGAGGTAAGAAAAAGGAAGCAAGAATCTAGATAAAACAAAAGATTTAAATACAAGTAATACAAGTAATACTTTATGACACAAATACAATTAAGCGTGAAAAACGTAGAGGAGAAAACATTTCGAGAGTTCAAAGCAAAATCAGTGCAAGAAGGAATGAACGTAGGACTCGCTCTTACTTTAGCAATGCAAGACTGGATCGAACAATCAAAAAGAAAACCTAAAAGAAACATTCTGGACTTAAAAGCATGGGACTGGGGGAAAGGCACTGAAAACATTAGCGAGAACGCAGACAGTATACTCTATGATGGATGACCATGGCAATACTCATTGACGCAAATGTTTTATACGCATACACAAATGCAAAAGATGCACACTATAAAGAATCAATAGACCTTATGAAAAAGATTATTGGAGGACTCTACGGCATTCCAATTATTACAGATTATCTTTTCGATGAAATTGTGAGTGTTGTATCAAGAAAGAATACTCGAGGAAAAGCAAAAATACTGGGAGAATATCTTCTTACTTCACAGTTTCGTTTTGTACGCATTAATACAGAACTATTCAAACAATCATGGAATATTTTTACAACTCATGAACGTTTCAGTTTTACAGATTGCACAAACATTGCAGTTCTACAAACATTCAAAATAGAGTACATAGCAACATTCGACAAAGAATTCAAAACAGTCAAAGGAATACGGGTAATAAATCAATAGAAAACAATATATAGCACTTTCTTTTTGCATATCGCATGATGGGTAGACTACACCAAATTAATATTGGAAACGGGGGAGTGCCAAAACGTCCAGTAGAAGAAGTACAAGTTTCTCTTGATAGAGTTATTGGAGACGACTGGAATTGGAGCCATGAAAAAATTCAAGCAAATGGAAAGCCAGGAAAACACGGAGAACTCGGAAAAGCAATTTGTCTTTACTCCATTGAATGTTTAGAACGATTAAAAAAACAAGGATTTCAAGTCTTTCCAGGAGCTCTCGGAGAAAATTTTACGACGGAAGGAATAGATTATGCCACAGTTAGAATTGGCGATGTTTACCAAGTTGGTTCTGAAGTTCAAATTCGCATCACATCAATAAGAACACCATGCAGTACCATTGAAAACGCGTATGGAAAAGGAATATCAAGTGCTATGTGTGACGAAAGAGTAAAAAAGTGCGATTATGCTTCTCCAAGATGGGGAATGACTGGATTCTATGCAGAAGTACTACAACCAGGAAAAGTACAACAAGGTTGCACAGTTGAAAGAATTCTTGAAGGAGCAATATGATAGAACAACGAGTCAGAGATTATTTCCACGAAGGAGTTGAGAAGTAAAAATCAATACTAAGAATAGAACCATCATTTTTGACGACGAGACCTCTACATTTTACTATGACGGGATGATTCCTTTCTACCAAAACAGTATCACCATAATTATAGAAAAACATATCACTTTTCGTTTTTACCACAATATTATTTTCCAATTCTTCAGAATGTTTCCACATCCAATTATTCTTCTCGAAACAAACTTTTTAGAGACAAAAATTATTCTTTCATTCTACCAGCTCCTTCAATTTACCAAACCTTAACACATCAACACCGTCAACAACAAAAACGTTACACTCTTCAACAGAACTCTTTGAGAGAAAAGGAGAAATATTCCTGTCTTGCAACACATCAGAGCCCTCGAGGAGAGGATTCATGGAAGGAATAACAACAAGATTTTTCTTTTTCCATGTACCAACGAGAAAACATTTGAACAACTCAGTACGCACTCCTTGACGCAAACGAATCGCAGAATGAGCATGACCAACAATAATATTTTTAACGTCTTTGGAAACACTTTCTGGAACAGTATTTCCGTGAAGAATAAGACTTTTTCCAACAACAAACTCTTTCACAATCTTTAATCCTTTCTTTTCAGCAATTGGTTTCAAAATAGTATCATGGTTTCCTTTGACGAAAATGATTTCTTTGCAATGCAAACGTAAAAAATCAATAAGATGAGAAATATCATCCCACTCTTGTCTTGTAATAGTACCAAACTCGTTCTTTATATCACCATTAACAACAATAGTTTGAGGTTCTGTTCTCTTTAACACTTCACCAAGAAGAAACATCAAATCTTTCCAATGAGATTTAGGAATAAGAACACCTTGACGAACAAGAGACTCTTCAAACCCCAGATGAAGATCCGACAATACAAGAATTCTATTCACAGGAATCCAAACGCAAGGACCAACAGCAAAAATTCCACCAATCAACTCCATAAAGAAAAAAATATGACTAGTGTATAATAAACTTTTGACCAAAAAAAACCATGAAAAAATAAGGCCCGGACGCAGAATGGCGTCGGTTTTTACCAAAACCCGGTAAAAAGAATCGTCGAGGGATATCGCAACGCTCAATCCCTCATAAAAGACTCAAATAATATAACCACAAGATGAAGATAAAGAAAAATAAGGCCCGGACGCAGAATTCAGTTGTGGGACGCTTTCGCGCCGGGCTTAGTCTTTTGAGTGAAGACGTATGAACCGCTGATAATCAGTTTTCAGCATCGAGCCAAGACAGTTCTTCAGCATCAGGAGCAGTATTTTCGCAAAACCTACAAAGATAAGGATCATACTGTGCAGGCTTAATAATGCTTAAACCGCAGTGAAAACACTTGGACTTCATACACTACTACCCCCGAGGATTTCATCCAGCATATCATGGAATCTTTCCTCTTCCATAATGTTCGCCTTAACCATTTCCTCCACCTCCAAAGTTGTGAACATAATCCTATTATACATCATACCCATCACCAGCTTGAGCAATATTAGCACCTATCATGAAAGCAGTCTCCTCGGGAGACATCTGCTCCAACAACTCATCCTCATCAATGTCCTGCAGTAATTTATCTCGCAACCTCCTAACATCTCTAGAATTATTAGAACCAGGAAGATCATCAAGAAGCAGCTCCTCATCAAAATCAGAATCCTGAACGCTCACAACCTTTCTCATCACAAAAAATCCCCCAATCAGAGAACCAAACCCCACAAGGCTCCCGATGACTTGTCCAGTGTCACAAGCACTTTATATATTTTTCCCTTATATTTTATAAAGATTATATAAAAATCTATTTATGTATAAAAATGAAAAGATTTATAAAAGTTGTGACACATTCTACTAGAACATGAAGAGAAAAATAATACAGATAGCGGGATCAACACAACTAGTATCACTACCAAGAAAATGGTGCAAGGAACACAACATACAAAAAGGAGAAGAAGTAGACGTAGAAGAAGATGGGGATGCAGTAATAATATCAACAAAAAGCGGCGCGCCAACGTCACACATAAAGTTGAGTTATAAAGATTTAGGACCATTTCACCCGCACTACTTGACCGCGGCGTATCATGCAGGATATGAAGGGATTGACGTAGAATTCAGAAATGAAAAAAGAATTGATGATATAAGAGAAAGACTTGCGAATTGCATAGGTTATGAAATGATTAATCAAGGAGAGCACACATGCCAGATACGCGCGATATCCAAAGCAGAATCCACAGAGTTTGACCAAATTCTGAGAAAAACTTTTTATCTCACCAAAACTATGGGCGAAAATGTTCTAGAAGTTCTCAAAAGCGGGAATAATTCAAGATTGAAAGAAGTATTATCATTGGAGCGAACTTGTGACAGATTGACCGATTTCTGTATAAGAGTACTAAGCCAACATGAAGGAAAATTTAAGAAAAAATTCTTGCTACGCATTGTTGTAAGCGATATAGAAAGAATTGGTGACGAATTCAGAAAAATAGCTCAAAGAATCATTAATGAAAAGAGAAAAGTGTCAAGACCAACATTACTAATATTTGAAAGCGTGATTATGGAATATGACAAGGTACAAAAAATATTTTACAAACTAGAACCTCAAACCGTTGGGGACATATTCCTAACAATTTCTAATATCGAAGATAAGTTATTAAAGTTGTTTGACAAATCACAAGTTATTGATCAAAAAATTATACACTCACTATTGGTAATAATAGGACTAATTTATGAATTCGCGTTCAACAGTATAGAGTCAAATCTCGAGAGAATAACAAAAACACAAAATTAGGTTTTAAGAAGGTCCAACGCATCAATCTCAGATATATCAATATCACCCCACCCAATGCCGGGCAAAGGAGTTGTAGCCATGAAATGTGCATCAGAACCTCCGCTCTCATGAAGACCTAAAATTTTTGCTAGATCAGAAAACTTTGCATTAATAAGCTTGTTATATAGTCTTTCTTTAATATTTAATAGATCAAGACTTTCTTCACAATGTTGCGGAAGCACAAAATGATGATAGTAAGGATAGCGGGTTTCAATAAAATCAATAAGTTCTGAAACCTCACGTATTTTTTTCTCAACGCACTGAAAAGAGGAAATCCTCGCATCAAAATATGAGGAGCCGTTCTTAACACTTGCAAGAAACTCCTCCCTAACAAGAGTTACTGGGTGCGCTATCCCAACAACGTGACGAACATACTTTCCATTTAATAATGAAATTTTTGAGAGAAAATCTTCTAGCAATGGAAATCCCTGTTCTTCAGATATTTTCAGATATGCAACACCAGACCTTCCAAGATACTTGCTTCTAACCTCTCCGCCATTTTGGGCAAGACCTTCAGATATAATTATTTCTCCTATGTCAATAGTTCCAATCTGAACATCATGATTTGAGAAGTTGCAAATGCATGGAGAAACCTCAATATTCATACTTTCACACCTGCGACGAGCAATTTCTTTTATTTTATCACCGGTTACAACTCCTCTGCCACTAAATAATACTCTATCAACGTGATCTCCAAGTTCTAAAAATCTACTGTTTGAAAATTCGTTAAGCTCTCTAGTAATTGGACCATACAAATCAACACATTCTTGAAAAAAATTTCGGAAGTTATTATCATTAAGGTCTGCAGGAAAAATTCCATAACGTGGCAATAAGTAGACCAGTACGTGACAAGAGTAAACTCCCCTGATTGGAAGATTAATTCTCGTTGTAGCTTCAAAACCTACAACTGCTTTTGGTGCCCCTATTATATCTTTTGAAGCACGAACAACAGGCTCTATTGATAACAAAGTGTTATGATCAACAAAACCTACAATAGATATAGATCTTGCGCGCTCAAGAAATGAATCAATGGATACTGGATATTTTACATCACCGAAGAATTTATCGAACGGGGGCGCTATATATCCTCGACGCAGTATAGATAGCATTGCAATAGTTTCCGAAGGTGTTAATGCCCCGTCAGAAAGAGAAGTG
This sequence comes from Candidatus Woesearchaeota archaeon, assembly GCA_016203445.1. GTDB lineage: Archaea > Nanobdellota > Nanobdellia > Woesearchaeales > ARS49 > JACQMS01. Next base: position 11,230 of record JACQMS010000024.1, on the reverse strand, counting down.
TGCATGTGTATATCCGCATAATTCATAGTATCCTCGCGACTTGGATGAATATACAATACTCTGCTGCGCAGAGTCAGTTCATTGATATTTCTTCTTATAATCTCGAAGTAGATCATTCATTTTTTTTTTCAATGTATCAGAACGAGGACGCATTTTAGGAGCCCTGCTAAGACAATTCATTATTATACCATCTAGTTCAGAAGGTATGGCCTCTTCATTACGTCTGACGGTTACAAAACCTTCATCTATGCGCCTCTGTCTCACAACACTTGGCATTTCAACTTCTTTGTTCAATATAGAATTTACTACTTCTTGTTCTTGATTCAATATTTCTGATACCGGCAATTCAGACCACTCTTTTTTTGAAGAACCAAAAGGTTTAACTCCTGTAACACAATGATATAATGTGACTCCAAAAGACCACCTGTCAGTAGGAGTGGCTCCGGCCTCCTCACGAACCTGCTCAGGTGACAAGTGTTGAAGCGTGCCCATAAATACCGGCGCTCCTCTAGAATAAATATTTCTCATATTACCAAAATCTGTTATGACCGCCCTGAACCTTTCAAAATCCGAATTATTATCAGACAATATTTCCAAAAGAATGTTTTCCGAGATTATATCACGATGTGCACGATTACTTTTATGTAATTGAAGAATGCCTGTAGCAACTTGTGCAAAAACGCTATACACCTCTCCCAACGGAGGCAAATTTTTTAATTCCTCGGTTTCAGGACCTTCAGATCTTCCACGCAAATATTCACCAAGATTTGGACCATCAATAAATTCTTCAACCATGTACAACAACGGACCTGATGGATCTCCTCTAGTATCAACACGAACAAGCTCTTCAAACGCCGCAAGATGATTATTACGTACGTGCGATAAAACTCTGTATTCGCTAATAAACATTTTAGATATATCCCAATCTGCTTCTATCATAGCCTTGAAAACTCTACGACCACGCAAATCTTCCGGAGGCCTCCAAACTTTTAAAGCATAAAACTTTCCATCATCATTAAGTTTCTTAGCTTTGTAAACTTCCTTATATGAACCATGCCTCCATCCTTCAACAATTTTCCACTGACCGATTATTGATCCGTCGGCATAAGAAAAATATTTCCTAGGAGATTTTTTAACTGCTGCTTCTAATTCATTCAAAATAGTTTGTGTATAATCACCAATCTTAGGAATAAATGCGTGGGCGCGTTTTTTTCCCGCCTCAAAAGAAAGTTCTGTTGAAGAGTTAGAACTGGAACCACTTATCAAAATAACCGGAATTGCGTGTTTTTGGTGAATTTCGGTCATAACATCAAGGCCAGATTTGCCGCTGGGATCGTCGTGAAGGTTGTGATCTATAATTGCAATATCCGCGCCATTATTTTCTAAAACTTTTACTGCCTCATGATAAGTTGCCGCAACTATAGGTTTGTATCCCCCGGGGGATATTCTACGCGCAATTAAATCACGATGAGTTGGATTATCATCAAGGATAAGAATAGTTGGAGGATCGCTTATGCCAACTCCATGAATCCTTGATACCATTTTACACTAACCCCCTAAATATATATTCATATATTCGCCCCAACGCTCGAAAACCACTATCTGAACCCTCTATGGACAAGATTTGCGTTCTTAATATAAAAACTTATCTAGCGTCACCCACTAGAGGATACAAATACGCGCTATTTATAAACTTTTTGTCATTTTGACATGTAGATGGTTTTAAAAATAGTTCAACGTAAATGTATTCATGGCTGGTGAAAAATATATTATTGAAGGGGATAAAAAAGTGGGACTGACCGTTAGAAAGTCAGAGAATTTTTCTGAATGGTTTTCGCAGGTAGTTTCAGAAACAGGAGCAAAACTTGTAGATATACGTTATGGAGTTCAAGGATCGCTGGTTCACAGGCCGTGGGCTATAAAAATAGCTAGAGAATTATACTCCTTAATAGAGGAGGCAGTTGAAGATGACGGCCACGAACCGCACTTATTTCCAACATTAATACCTGAAGAAAATTTGATGAAGGAGAAAGAACATGCAGGGTTCACACCCGAAGTTTTCTGGATTGAGAGCGCGGGAGATCAAAAGCTTAACAGAAGATTAGCGCTAAGGCCCACGGGCGAAACACAATTTTATCCAATGTTCTCATTATGGATAAGAAGTTATAATGACCTTCCACTAAAAACTTACCAGTCAAGAATAACTGTTTTCAGGAATGAAATGACGACAAGGCCGTTTCTTAGAGGGAGAGAATTTCTTTTTTTTGAAACCCACGACGCTTTCGCAACACACATTCAAGCAATGAAGCAAATTGAAACCGACAAAAAAATAATGGAAAAAATAATACGGGGAAAACTAAAAATACCTTTTTATTTCTTCAAGAGAGCAAAATGGGACTCTTTTCTTGGAGCTGACTGCACATACACCGCGGACACTATAAACCCCGACGGCAGAAGAAACCAGATAAGCAGCACTCACGACTTGGGAAAACATTTTGCTGAAGCGTTCAACATAACTTATACGGATGTTGAAGGAAAAAAGAAACATGTATGGCAAACATGCTTCGGCCCAGGAATGTGGAGAATAATGGCCGCGCTTATAGCAATTCACGGCGACGACAAAGGACTAATACTTCCAACAAGCGTTGCTCCATACAATATAGTAATAATTCCAATAACCTTTGCTAAAAATCCTGAAGGAACAAAAAACGCGTTAAGATTTTCAAAACAGTTGCAAAAGAAAATAAAAAAGTGGGGGCACAGATCACACTTTGACGATTCTGAAGAACATCCAGGATTCAAATATAACAAGTGGGAGCTTCAAGGAGTTCCTTACAGGATAGAAATCGGGCCCAGAGAAGCGGAGCAAAAAAAATTAACTATTGTAAACAGGATTACTAGAGAAAAAAGGATTATAAGTATTTTGGAACTCAAGAAAACACTGCCAAAATTTTATGAAGAACATGACAAAATGATTGAGAAAAAAGCAGAAGAATATTTTGCGAATAATACAAAAACCGCTTTCAACTATGAAGAGTTGAAAAAAATACTTTCAGAACACCGAGGATTCGTAAAAGCGGAATGGTGCGATACTACAATGAAAGGAAAACCATGCGCGGACAAGCTGAAGGACGAAACTCAAGGGGCATACGTTTGCGGCGAGAGACTTGGAGAATCAGAAAAACCTAAAGGATCGTGCATAGTGTGCGGAAACATTGCCAGACACGTTGTGTACATAGCTAAAAGCATATAAGAAACATATGAATTGAACAAGGAAATATTTATATATTGCAGTATATACAATGCCTGAAAATGTTTGAGGAAATAGACACGGGGACGCCGCTAAAGGAAGAATACAACTTAGAGGTTTTAACAGAGGAGGTGCTAACAAAAGCCATAGATATAAGAGCGAGAGAACACGCGAAAATATCAATAAAAGACGATTTGTACTATGCAACACTTTATGATTCACTATTACTCGAGCTTGAAATCACGACAATTAATTATGCAAGAGGACTGAAAAATGGAAAATACAATTTAATACAAGGCGATGAAGATCACATGATATACTTGATAGGTGAAGCGACAATAACATTGCAAAGAGCAAAACAATCAATGAAAGAAGAAAGAGCGTACGAATCTGCAAGAACAGAAATATTAATAGACATAATAAAAAATTCTTTAAAAATACTATCAATACCGCCGCAAAACAGATTAAAAAACTTTAAAGGCAACGCAACTATGAATTACGCGAGTGGAAATAGCGTGGTGATAAAATTCGGTGAGAAAAAATGAAGTTCAAAGAAACTAGAGATTTAACAAGAATATGCGCGCAGTTGCGGGATGGAACATTAGACGGAGAAGTCCGCGCGATATTAGAAGATATGCCAACAAGAGAAATAGATGAAGAATTATGTGACAATTTTGAAGTCAAAATACGAACTCTACTAAGTAATTACAGAAATGGAGTTGATGACAGGAAGTACTATCCAACAAACGATGACTCAACAGCATTAACAATACTTTTTGGAGAGGCGTACGAAGAGTGCAGTCTTGCAAGAGAAACAAAATCTGCAAAACACGCGATAAAAGGAGGAATGATAATAAAAGAAATAGAGTATGCACTAGAAATACTAAAAATACCAATAGACGACAGGCTTGAAGAAAAAGAAAAAAATCCAGAAACTAAAAGTTATGACAAAATTTACGGATTTCAAATGATTGTAAGATATAACTGGGTATGACTGCCGATTTTGCATCTCACGAAAAAAGCAAAAGAATAAAAATACCAGATTTCTACAATAATTGCCCAAACGCTCATGAAACAACTACTAAAACGGTTAGAAAGCATAGATATGCAGACCAGACACCAGATAATACAAAGACTGCAAGAATTCCAATCATTCAAAAACAAAAGCTCCAAAGAGTGGCTGTCAGAACTAAACTATTGCATACTAACCGCGAACTCTAAAGCGTCAACAGCAATAATAGTACAAAAAGAATTAGACAAAAAAGGCGATAAGATAACAGTGGAAGAAGCGACGGTATTATTAAGAAAGCACAACCACAGATTTCATAACACTAAAGCAGAAAGAATAATAAAAGCAAAAGAACACAAAAACATAAAAGAGACGTTGCAGGCAATAATAAAAAAAGAAGGAGTAATTGGAGCAAGGAATTGGTTGGTAAAAAATGTTGAAGGAATAGGTATGAAAGAAGCATCACACTACTTAAGAAACACAGGTCACGATGGGATAGCAATACTGGACAGGCACATAATAAGCACTATGAAAGAAAATGGAATAATAGATGAAGAGCCAAAATTGTTAGACACAAAAACATACTTAGAGCTGGAAAAAAGGTTTTTGAACCTATCAAAAAAACTAAACATAAGGCCCGCAGAATTGGACCTGACATTATGGTGCCTTAAAAGCGGAGCAGTTCTGAAGTAGAATTTAGGAGCATATTCAACAATTAGAGGAGTATTTATTGCACCAGTTACTTTCAAAATACGCCAAAGAGTAATCCCTCCAAGAACCACCCGCGGAGAGATGTCATACGATTTTCTATAAAACTTCCGAAAATTCCGAAAAAACTTATTGCATCTATTCTTCGACAGTTTCAAACATTTTAGCGGAAAACCACACAACAACTACCGTAAAAAAGAAAAGAACTAATGCACAATTAACAAAACCTATCTGCTGAATACCTGTAAGTGCCGCTCTAGTGCCCTCGACACCATAAGTTATAGGGTTAAGCTGAACCAAAAATTTAAGCCACCAAGGAGCAGTTGTGAAAGGAAACAACGCGCCAGATAAAAAAAATAAAGGAAATAAAACAAGATTAACGATAAGAACAAAACCCTGAGTATCATGAATCTTAACAGCAAAAGCAACACCGATAGCTGTAGAAGCCATACCAGTTAAGAATAGAAAGAAAAAAGCTTTAATAACTCCCAAAAAACTAATTATCGGCATCCCTGCGAGAATAGCAACAAAAGTCATAAGAATTCCCTGAATGAGACCAATAACTGCACCTCCCAAAACTTTACCAAGAATAGCCTCCCACCTAGGAATGGGAGCGATCAAAGTTTCTTTCAAAAAACCAAACTGGCGCTCGAATATTAATTCAACACCAGTAAACATTGAGTGAAAAAGAACTGTCATCAAAATAATACCTGGAGCGGAGAACACAAGATAATTTTCCTCAATACCAGGCAACTGAATATGTTTTAATCCAACGGAAAGAAATAAAAGAAAAAATAAAGGAGTGACAAGAGCAACAAGCCATCGTAATTTATGACGCCAATACCTAACCATCTGACGCTCGAAAACTACGATAACACCATTAAAATGCCTCATCAATTAACCCTCCCAAGATTTGTATAACTCTTAGTCTCAAAATCCACAGGAGACTCCTCCCTCAAAGATTTACCAGTCAAATGCAAAAAAACATCCTCAAGAGTGGTCCTATGAACATCAACACCAGAAATTTTAACGCCTGCACGCTCCAAAACACGCAATATTTTTGCGATAGACTTCTCAGCATTATCAACACGAATTTCAAAAATACCGTTGTGCTTGTCAACAGAACACTTGAATTTCGAACGCTTCAAAACAGGGATTATATTATCAGAAGAACGCACAAGAATGACCTCCCCGCCAACAATCCTTTTCAAATCATCAGAATTTCCTTGAGCAATAATACTCCCGTGATCTATAACTGCAATAATATCACACAATTTTTCGGCTTCATCCATATAATGAGTTGTGAGAACTATGGTCGTTGTACCCCTCAAGTTTTTCAAATATTCCCACAAATGATTCCTGGTTTGAGGGTCAAGGCCCGTCGTTGGCTCGTCGAGATACAAAATTTTCGGCTCGTGAACAAGAGCTCTAGCGATCTCCATTCTTCTGCGCATACCTCCAGAAAAAGTATTAACAAAATCATCCTTCCTATCGGACAAGCCTACAAGCTCCAAAACATCCAAAATTTTTTTCCTGGATTTATCAGAAGGCATGCCATAAAGCTTTGCGTGAAAAAACAAATTTTCAAAAGCAGTAAGCTCACCATCATGGCTAGAATCTTGAAAAACAACGCCCTGCAGTTTTCTGACAGAATATTTCTCTTTCTGAACATCGAAACCTTCAACGATAACAGAACCACTATTTGCTCGCTTCAAAGTTGTAAAAATACTTAACAAAGTAGTCTTGCCAGCACCATTAGGGCCAAGAAGACCAAAAACAACACCCCGGGGAATCCTCAAAGAAACGCCCTTAAGAGCTTCAAAACCATTGTACCTTTTAGTCACAGCATCAGACACTATTGCAAAATCACTCATGACTTAATTGAACGTGCAAGCATTTAAAAATGTTGGCAGGAAACTACGACTAGGGCGAAGATAGATTATGAGTAATGAAGAAACAAAAAATATATTTGCAGAAACTCTATTACAAATACAAACAATTAGAGGGAAAAGCAACGAAGAAATTGCAGAATACATAGGGCTGACAAAGGAACAATTTGAGAGCGCGCTAAGAGGAGAAAGACAACTATTTTTTGATGAATTAAAACAAATAGAATGCTGCCTAGGAATTGGGTTAGGAACAATGATAGATGCATATCAAGCAACAAAATGGCACTCAATGAATAATAATGGAACAAACACCTCAAAAAAAGAACAAGCAACAACCCCCGACAAAGAAGTATACAAAGATGATGAAGAAAGTGAAGGAAAACCAAAATATCACTCAACACCTTGGGACATACAACTAACAACAACAGAAATACCAATACCAGAATTCGACCCTGAAAACAAAAAAAGCATAAGAAGGGCACTAGGAATAATAATAAAAAATTGCAGGATAGAAAGAGGACTATCGAGACAAGACTTAGAAGACCTATCAGAGAAAGGAATACATTACAAATCTTTAATATGGTACGAGAGAGGAAAATCATTTCCTAGAAAGATAACGCCAGAAATGTTTGCAAAAGCATTCAACGCGTCACAAGAATTGTTCACACCATTATACGAAGCAATGAACGCTCTGGAAGAAAAAATCGTAATAGAGAAAGAAAGAGAAAGAGAAGAAAGAGCGAAAAGAAACGAGGTGCGCGCGCAAAGAATAGTTGAAATAATGGCAAGTACTAAAAATGTTAAAGACTTATCAGAAAGAATAACTGGAATAAATTACGACATTTACGATACTATAGCAGCAGTAATACAAACCGGTGGATATCTGGAACTTGCAGGAACAGAATTAGGAATAAGCAGGATGGGAGTGCAAAAAAGATTAAAAGCAATATTCCAGCAAGACCCGCCACTGGAATACATAGTTTATGAATCATTGCCACCGCTAGGCAAAGGAAAACAAACATTCGAGAATGCACTAATGAGAAAAATCCACGAATTAATAAAAACGAAATACACACAAGCAATAACAGGTAAAGAAAAACAAGAATTGGCAGAACGTGCAGGATTCAAAAGCTGGTTCTCACTACGAAGAGCCATAGAAATAAGAGGAATAACAATAGGACAAATAATGCAAACACCAATATCACAAAAACCATTCAAAGAATACAGCTGTGCGTGGCCAAGAGAAGCACCAAGAGAGGAAAAATATTCACAGGGCTGATTAAAAGATTATTTGTCAAAATACCCCTCTATCTTCTCGTACTCCAATAATTCATAAAATGCTTTCTTTAATTCGGGAAACTCTTCAACAAAAGGACCTTTCACCTTTATCAAAAATTCAGGAGTCCAACCCTTCCAGCGCTCCTTATAGTCCAACTCATGAATTTCTGCCTCTGTTTTGTCAATCGCTTTCGCAAATCGAGACTCTACAGTTTTTTGAGATTCAAACTCTTGAAATAAATCAAAGAATTTTTCTCCAAGAGGAACAGGAAGTTTCTCTTTCAAAACATTTGCAGCATCCTGTTCTTCCACTTCTTTCTTTTTTCTTGCATCAACATTGTTAGGATGCAATTGAGTATCGCCTGCAAGTATCTCGACAACATCATGATACATCAACAATTCATATACCCTCAAACGATCAATCTTTCTCTTCTTCACATCCATTCTTGATAAAAAGAAATCTGCGAGCATCAAACAACACCAAGAATGTTCTGCAGGACTCTCATGCCTCAAGCCAACAATGGCAGAACGCTCGACAGACTTTAATTTTTCGAACAACCGAAAATTCATAATATCAGAGATCACACGAAACATGAAATAGAGTATATTCATAAACCTTTCGTGAACCGAGAACAAAGAAATTCCAAAAAAAACAAAACTTTTTTAAATACAAAGATCGGAGAGGAGGGCATGGAAACAGTAACTATCCCGAAAGAAGAATTTGAGTTGATGCAACAAGAACTTGAAACATTGCGTTCTAACAAAATATATCAGAGACTTCTGGAATTTGAGCAAAATATTGCAAATGGTAAAAGGTTTACGAGAAAGGATTTAGGATTCTGAAAATTTGTACTTCCACTTGTAAATAGTTCTCTCCTGTTTTTCCGGACTCGTCTTCATTTCAAATTTTAACACATAAATTTCATTCGTAACTCTATTATGCTTATAGTACAAGCGAAGAGGCGGATGCTTATTTTTCAATTCATACAAGAACAATTTTGAGTCAAGAAGTTCTCCAGCAAGAGGACCAAATAATTCTAACTTGTCAAGCATCTTTGAAAGCATCAATTTCAAATGATTATTCCTCTCAACTTTCTTCAACTGCTTCAAAACAACATCATCAAAAACAAGAACGAAATCTTCAGTCAATACAAACACACCTCTTCACAACATTTCTAACGAGATTCCAATTCATAAACTTTTCGTTGAACTCAAACAACACTCACTCTCTTCCAAACCATCCAAGCACCAACGAGAAATACCGGTAGAGAAAGCCACTGACCCATCGTTAAGCCTGCAAGAACTATCTCCGGCTGGCGAACAAATTCTATGCTAAAACGAAAAAAACCATACAACACCAAAAAAAGTCCTGTCCTTAAACCAACAGGCCAATGAGCATCCTTCTTCCAAAATAATAAGCCAAAAATGAAAAAGTTCTTAGCAGATTCGTACAATTGCGAGGGGTGGCGCGCTCCATCAACTCCGGAAAAAACAACACCCCAAGACAAAAAAGTTGGGCGGCCATACAACTCACCATTAATAAAATTGGCTATCCTGCCAAGACCAAGAGCAAAACCTGCAGGAATAATCCACTGATCAGAAAAATGTAAAAAATCAATATTTTTTCGATGACAAAAAATAAATCCAACAATAAGTGCGCCAGCAAGACCTCCATGAAAGCTCAAACCACCGTGCCAGACAGCGAAAATCTCGAGCGGATTAGACAAGTAAGAAGAAATATCATAAAATATCACGAAAGCTATGCGCGCCCCGGAAACTATGCCAACAACGAGCCAGATCATAAAGAGGTCAAGATCATCAGAATTAATGCTGAGAATTCCTTTCTTAATTCTTGAACGAACAAAAAAATAGGAAGACAAAAATCCAAGCGCAAAAAAAAGGCCATACCATTTTATCATAACAGGCCCAACGGAAAATATAACAGGATTCAAAGAGTTAACGAAAACCATTAATACTTCACCTTTCTCTCTTCCTCCCTTAATTCTATCTTGTCAACAAGAATCTGAAAAAGCTCGGGTTGAATTTTTAGAATATCTTTCATCGTGACAACACCAGCAAAATTTTCGCCCCTAATTACAGGAAGATGACGAATATTCTCTTCTGCCATAACCCTGACAGCATCAAAAACATCAGCACTAGGAGAGATAGTTATCAGCTTGGATACCATTATATCCTTCACGCGAATCCTGCTAGGAATATCACCATTAAGAACGCTCTTTCTAACAATGTCCTGCTCGCTCACAATACCCAAAAGATCACCGCGACCCTGAATAAGAACTGCACCAACATGATTTTCAGTCATTACCCTCGCGCATTCTTGCAAAGAAGTTTCGGGGCCAACAACAATAGGATGCTCAGTCATTACATCAGCAACAGAAACTCCAGTTTTCATATCGACTAGGAATATTGAAGATTATAAAAGGTTTGTGCATAAAAAGGAAAGTATTTTAAAGAATTAATTGTTATATCCCGAGGAGGCATAAAGATATGACAAGAATAATATTACACGAGGAACAAGGACCGATGGAGATAAAAGTTGGTGGCGAATCAAAATGGCTTTGCAGGTGTGGACTGTCAAAAAATCAGCCATACTGCGATGGAAGCCACAAGAAAACACTCGACGAAGTTAAAGGAAAAGTTTATAGGTACAACCCTGACGGAAGAAGAGAAGAAGTTTAGGAATGTCTGAAACTTTCTACCAGTTGTAACTGGTGACCTAAACAAACCATATCATGAATATGAAAAGTTTTTGAGCATAGTCAAGAACCACTATGCACTATTGAGTTCAGTAAAGTGCTATAGGTATCTGATCACTGATTCTTGACAACAAAAAGTTTACCTTTAAGTATAGCTTTCTCTTTTGACAAAAGTCCGAGTCTTACCAAAAACTGCAAAGCTTGCCTAGTATTTTTAGGATTTGCAACTCTTCTTGAACGCTCAAAATCTATTAATACAATTCTCTTCTTGATTGTAACGATAGCATTTTTTAATGGTCTAGAAAATTCTCCTTTCTCCACGCCAATAGAGTCAAGAATTTTGCATTGTTTAAGCAGTTCTTTAGCAACAAAACTTTTT
>JACQMS010000026.1 GCA_016203445.1 Candidatus Woesearchaeota archaeon | reverse complement strand
TGGCTTATTGCTGATCGTGATCAAAAATGAAATTTTTGACATTAGAAATTGCCGGTCGCGAAGCGAGAAACGCTCAAAAACTTTTAGTTTTTGGCGCGCCAAAACGTCGGACGTTTTGAGCGGTTCGCGTAATACCACATCGGCTTGCCGTGTGGATAGCGAACTTTCAGGCAATTTCTTTATTCATGCATTGAGGCGTCATGGATCTTCTCGGGCTCAAGCCCGAGGTATAACGCCTCGACGCAATAAAAAATCTCGCAAGGGGTACTTTTTTGTTAAGCAATAATAGTTAAAAAAATAAAAGATTGTTTATGCAGGGATGTAGTTCACTTAACGGTTTTGAGTTTTCATAACAAAAGATAAATAAACACTTGGTAATTATTTGTATTTATGAGCTTTTTTAACGTTGAGTCTTTTCGTTCAGAGCTTTTGTCTTCTAGTGCTCCTTTGTACTTTTTTCATGATGATCCTGATGGTTTGGCTTCTTATTTGATTCTTAATAATGTTAAAAAGGGTGTTGGTATTCCTGTAAAATCCAGGCCTGTTCTTACGAGCGTGTTCGCTCGCAAAGTGTCTGAGATTGGTGCTGATAAGGTTTTTGTTTTGGATATCGCAAGTATTGATGATGATTTTGTTAAGTCTTGTTCTGCCAGCATTGTCTGGCTTGACCATCACGATCCTGCAGTCGTTCCTTATGGCGTGAAATATTTTAATCCTCAGATTAATGGCAAGAATATTCCTACTCCTGCATTATGTTATGAGGCGTTTCCCGTGTCTTTGTGGAATGCTGTTGTTGGCTGTTTTGCGGAGTGGTTCGTTCCTGATTTTCTTCCAGATTTTGTAAAGGATTTTGGGAGACTATTGCCTTCTGTTTGGAAGTCTGCTGGTGATGTTATTTATAATTCTGATGTTGGTAAATTGATCGAGTTGTACTCTTTTTTGTTGAAGGGTGATGCTAGGATTGTCAGGGAGAATATTAGGATTTTGTCTAAGATTGATAACCCTATTGAACTTCTAGAGTCTTCAACTCCTGCCGCTAATAGGTTGTGGAAGCATTATCATGTTATAAGAAGAGAGTATGATATTTTGTTGTCTAGAGTTTTGAAATCTGTTTCTGATAATAAAATTTTATTGTTCAAGTATGAGACTGAAAAGTTTTCTATGACTAAGGATTTGGCTAACAAGCTTTCTTATATGTTTCCTGATAAGTTTATTATTCTTGCTAGGCTTAAGAATGGCGAGTTTAGGTGTAGTTTTCGCGGTAGTTCTTGGAATGTTAAACGTGTTCTGGAAAAATCTTTGGTTGGTGTTCGTGGTTATGGTGGTGGTCATGATGTTGCGTGTGGCGGGGCTATTCATGAGGATGATTTTGAGAGGTTTGTTGAGAACATAAATAGGGAGGTTTCGGGAAAGGTTTAAAAATACTGGTTGTTGATGCCTTGTTCATGTTCAAAAAGAGGTTGTTCTTAGTAGTTGTAGTATTCTTGTTATTGTTTGCCGCTTCTTGTACTACTGGCAGGAATCTTTTTGGTAAGGCTACTGATACTGGTGATACTTTGCCTGTTGTTCCTAATATTGAGAATGTTTCTATAATTATTCCTGATAGAACTGTTTATTCAAATAATATTCCTGTAAGGGTTTCCGTTACTGTTGTTGCTTCATCAGATATTTTGAGTGTTGGAGCGCGTCTTGACGGCGTGACTGATTCTTGGACTGCTTTGACGAAAAATTCTGATGGGTATTGGGAGGGAAATATTGACTCGTCACAAGTTGTTGATGGTTCTTACATTTTGAGGGTTAATGCTACAGAGACATATTATCAGTCTGATGCTAATGCTTCTGTAGCATTATTAATTGATAAAACTTCACCAGTTATATCTTTAACATCTCCTGTTGAGGGTTTTTCTGTGAATGTTTCTCAAGATACTAATACTTCGCAGATTTCTTTAAGTGCAACAGTTTCTGATTCTTCACTTGTTAATATTTCATTGTTCATCAATAATGCTGTTAATGAAACTTTGAGCAGTAATTCTGATCCTGCAAACACTGCGTACTCTTTCACAAAAATATTTATTAATGGTTCATATTCTTGGCAAATAATTGCTTATGATGGCGCAATGTCTTCTACGAGTAGTGATGTAAGGAACTTCACTGTTCTAAATCCAAGTACTTCTCAAAATGCGCCGGTGATAATTTCGGATGTTTTTCCTCCTAATGTTACAAATCCTTATTCTAACTCTTCAAATCTTGGAGAAAATGATAGCATAAGTATTAACATAAGTGTTGTTGACGAGTCTAACATTTCTAAAGTTGTTGTTGGGTCCTCATTGAATGTATCAATGGTTAGTTCATCAGCAAATATTTTTTACGTTTCAACAATTCCCAGACTTTTAGGGTGCGCCCAAGGCAACTGCGCTCTTAGATTTTATGTTGTTGACCAGTTTAATAATACAAATTCTAATTCTACTATTAGTATAATTATTAACAATACAGTCGTTGCATCTAACATTAGTAATGCTGGTAATAGCAATAATTCTCTTTCAAGTGTTAATGATACTTTTTCTCCATCAGTTTTTAATCCTAAGATTAGCAATTCAACGGTAGACATCAGAGAAAATTTCAAAGTAAGTGTTGATGTTAATGATTCTTCCAATGTGAGCACTGTTTTAATAATTAAGGATGGTTCTAGTGCTGGCGCTCTTTTGATGGCTAAAATCTCTGGAATAACTTTTGAGATTTCAACAACTCCTTTAACTCTCTCATGTCCTGTTGGCACTTGTACTCTTGCTTTTTTTGCTAATGATTCTTTTGGTAATGTTAACGGCAGTACAAAATTATCATTTGTCGTTAAGAATGAAACTGTTAATACTTCTCAAAATTCCACGATTCAAAGTAATACTTCTCAGAACAATAGTCCGGTAAGAGTTCCACAACAACCGATAGTACCTATACAACCCCCGAATCCTCCCAGACCTCAGGAACCTTCAAGTCAAGAAATTGTGCAAGAGCAACCTTCTGAAACGCCTTCCGAACCTGTGGCCGTTGAAGTTGTTGCCGATCAAGGCACTTCGCTTTGGTTAACAGTAACATTTTTCGTTGGAGGAATACTTCTTATCGTTGGTGTAGGGATATTTATTTACGAGTTTGCAAATAAGCGCGGAGCGCAAAATTCTCAGGATGATGATTCAAAAAATTCAACTACTTCATGGAAAGTTGTTCAAGCACCTCCAAGAAAAGATGAGAGCGCGGATCTCGTACAGCCTAAAAGGGTTCACACGGTTTTGGAAACGTACTCTCAGGGACATCAAAGAAATAATATTTTTGATGGCTCTTCAAATTCTGGATCGATAAAAGTTCAGATGCCTCAAAACAAGATTAATATTCCTTTGGCATCTTTGCGCAAAAAGGAAATTGTTGGGAAATCTCAGAAAGAAACATTTTTAGAGCCTGAAAAAATTGTTCATACCGAGAGTCCTCACATTACTAATCTTAAAAAGTTTATATCTGATAGTTTAAAGCTTGGGTACCAGCCCAGAGAGGTTGCAAGGGTTCTTATTGATAAGGGTTGGAGTTTGAGTGATGTGCAGCAGGGTTTCAAGGAGTTTGGCATAAAGGTGTGAAATGGTTGTTGAAAGGTTGTTGCCGTTGGAATTTTTGAAGAGGTCTCACTGGGCTGGTTTCGTTGTTGGCTGGAGTTATTGTCTTATTTCTATGGTTATTGCGCTTTATACTTTTCCTCAGGATCCCGCTCTTGTTACTGTAGGTTTGACTTCTATACTTTTGCTTCCTTCGCTTGGAAGGTTCAGCGCTCTTGAGAGATCTATTGAGTCTAATGAGGGCAGTGTTAATCTTAGAGGCATTTTTAGGGCTAATAAGGATTTTTATATGACTTATCTAGCAATTTTTTTCGGGATGTTTTTCGTGTTCGCCATTTTTGCTATTCTTCTGCCGTCTTTGGCTTCTTCAAAACTTTTTGAGACTCAACTGGCAATATTGACTGGCAGAGCTTTTAATCCTGGATTGTTCTTGCAATTGCTGTCTAATAATATTGTAGTTCTTCTAGCGTGTTTTTTGCTGTCGCTTGTTGCTGGTAATGGTAGTATTTTTCTTATTACTTGGAATGCTAGTGTTTGGGGCACGATTTTTGGTATTACTGCAAAATCTGCTGCGACCGCTCTTCAGGGTAACCCTTTCATATTGTTTATTTTAGTATTAATCAGCGTTTTTCCTCACGTATTCTTGGAGATTAGCAGTTATATTGTTGGAACTATTTCAGGGGCGGTTATATCTGACAGCGTTATTGATGATGGTGTTAAGAGCGAAAAATTTTTTAAGGTTTTAGGATACAATCTTGTTCTTTTCGCTATAGCTCTAGCTCTTTTGGTCGTTGGAGGTCTTGTTGAAGCGTACGTTATAGGAAATTTTAAGGTTTACAGCACAATTATTGCATTTGCCAGGTGAGAATCATTTGTATTCTTTTCTTCACATATATTTTTAATATGCAGTCCATCTTGCACAGTTTGTTTCGGGGGTTTTATGACTGAGATCAAGATAACTTTTGAGTCTTTGTACGAGGTTTTGCGCAGGGAGCGTTCTCGTGAAGAGCTTCAGGAGGTTGACGAAAAATTTTTGGATAATGTTAGAGATTACTGCGATGAAAAGCAGAGTTTTTACGAGGATTCTACTAGAAAGAATGATTTGTTTAGTATTGGTGAGCAGGAAAAGATTCATTTGCAATTGTCTAATATTAGGAGGGTTTTGAGGGAGCTTTATGACAGGCGCGAGAGAAAAGTTCTTCTACTGGCTATGAACAAGGCTAGAACTGGTGTTAGGCCTGTTGATGCTTCTTTTCTCATTCCTCACGAAAAGTTTTTTTTTGATGAGATTGTCAGGGTTCTTGTTGATTCTAGAGAAAGATATTTGTATCCTTTGTTGAATTCTGTTTTGAGCTCTGGTGCCTCTACACAAACAATTTCTGAGCATGTAAAGACTGATGTTTCTAAAGTTAAATTTATCAGGCCTACTGATGCTTTCGTCGGCAAAAATCTTGAAGTTTTGGGACCTTTTAGTACTGGTGATGAAACTGTTATTTCTAAAGATATTGCAGAGCTTCTTGTCGAGAAAGGTGATGCTTTGATAGTTTAGCTTTATTAGTATAATAGTTACAAACACCATTTTCAGTAAATATTTTATACTAGTTATACAACTGCGCTATTATGTCAAAATATGGTTCTAATGATTATGATGATTTTCTAGAATATTCCAGCGACGTTTCTGAACTGGAAGAATTGCTCAATGATGTTGAGGGTGGTGATTCTTGCGAGGTTGCCTTTGAAAGGCCCATACCTATTGGGCCAGTTAATGATCGTTACGAGATTATTCAATCTGGAAGCGCAACTATTATTTATGATAGAAATGTTAAACAGAGGGTTTTCTTGAGTCAAAAAAATCGCAGGGTTTTTGCTAGTAAGATATCTGAAAGAATAAAGTCTATGAAGAATACTTTTTCTGACGACTGCACAATGTTTCTTGTTCAGTCTTGGGATGCGGATTACCTTCATGACTTAGAAGTTGCAATTTCTGGAGAGGTCTACAATGGAACTCCTTTTGAAGGAAAAATAGACGCTGGCAGATTGAACGATCAGTACGAGTTGTTGGAAGTTGATGGAGAGTTGTTTCTTGTAGATAATCATCTTGATGGTGCAAGATTTAACGTTTCAGCGTATGGCATTAACAAATTTCTTTCGGCTCTCAGGCACGTTATGAAAGAACATTATTGTGGCGGTTTAGATTATGATACTTATTGTTCTTTAAGGAGTCATGATGAATAGTTGTGATTCCGTTAGTAAATCATTGAAAAATGTTTCTTCACCTGATAAAGCCAAAATTCTTCAAAGATTTTTTAAGACTAGTAAAGGAGAGTATGGTTATGGCGACGTTTTTATCGGAGTTGTTGTACCTGTTATAAGAAAGATTTCTAAGAAGTGCACCAATATTTCGCTTAAAGAATGTGAAAAACTTCTTCATAGCAGAATTCATGAGGAAAGGCTGGCATCGCTTTTCATATTGTCAGAAAAGTTTTTGAAAGGCAATGATTTTATTAGAACAAAAATTGTTCGGTTATACCTGAAGAACATTCCTTTCGTGAATAATTGGGATCTTGTTGATTCTTCAGCTCATAAAATTCTTGGTAGATACTTGCTGGATAAAAACAGAAATATTTTGTTCACTCTTGCCCGCTCAAAAAATTTGTGGGCTCGTAGAATATCAATAATTTCAACACTAGAATTTATAAGAAATAAGCAGTATGATGACTCTTTGAAAATTTCAGAAATACTGCTAAACGATAATCATGACTTAATTCATAAAGCTGTTGGATGGATTCTTAGAGAAGTTGGAAAAAAGGACAGGAAATCTCTTGAAATATTTCTTAACAAGTATTCTGCAACAATGCCTAGAACGATGCTAAGATACGCTATAGAAAAGTTCAGCAAAAAAGATAGAACAGAATACATTAAAACTTCTAAAAAGCTTTAAAAACTGCCCGATAACCATTACTAACAAATATCAGGCCATCATACAGCCCCGTGGTGCAGTGGCCAAGCATAGGAGGCTTTGGACCTCTTGACCTCGGTTCGAATCCGGGCGGGGCTATTTTACTTAATTTTATTCTGATGTTACAACATTTTCCAAGTTTGCACTGAAATCATTTCCAAGTTTTTCGAACTTAATTATTCCTATTTTTCCTTGTGGAAGTTTATCTGTATTCAATCCAATTATAATCACTCTTGATTTTCCAGGCGTTAAATCCGGGTTTACACTAACTTGTTTATTTATTCCGTGCTCAAGAACAACTTTTTTGAAACTTAAAATTGTATATGCAACGTCAAATTGAAGGGATATTCCTTGTATTTAGCATCGCTTCTCCGCTACTTTTTTAACGTGTAGTGGTAATTTCTTCTTGTCATGGCTGATTACTCTATTGATGATTTTGTTGAGCGTGGAGAAAATAATGCAGTAACTTCTTTTCGTTCCCGTGCGATTTCTAGCACTAAACTTTTGGCTCGTTTTGTTGTCGAGTCTCAAATTGGTTTTTTTCTTGCTGGCGAGCTTCAAGAAAAGTACGCTGAGAGTGCTGGTTGTTCTAAGTACCGTCCTATGTTTTTGTCTCTTGTTGATTGTGTTATTCTTAATGGTGCTAAATCTTTTGGTGCGTATTCTCTTTTGTATGATAATCCTTCTGATCTTGAGGTTGTTGCTGGTGCGAGTTTTGGATTGTGGGCTTTCGTTCCTTTTTGTGAGGCTTCTTGGAGGGTTTGGTATTCTTATAATAAAAAGCGTCCTGTTGGCGGGATTATTTGGGAGTTTGGTTTTCGGGGAGTTAGGAATGTTCTGAAGAATTGAAAATGCCTATTCTTTTACACATATTTTTTTAAATGGATTGTAGAGTAACGTTAGCACAAAAGTTGGTGTTTTTATGGTTGATTATGATATTGTTATTGTTGGTTCTGGTCCTGCTGGGCTTGCAACAGCATTCTATCTGAAAGATAGTGTTTCTCAACTTTTTAGTTCTAAAAGGTTGAAAGTTGCTATTCTTGACAAGACTACTTATCCTTCTGGTGGATTAATCAATGATGGTAAGATGAATCTTACTCCTCATATTGGTTTTGATGATTTTAAAGATGGCAGGGTTTCTGAAGCTGTTGCTTGGGAGCATATTCGTTATTTTGAGGATATTATTTGCAGACATGGTGATAATCCTCCGCTATCGGGTGTTGATGATGCAAGAATTAAATACTGGAAGGATAGATTCGAACCTCATAATATTTCTATGGTTCCTGAGACTCGTCAGCGTCATATTGGTACTGATAGGAGCAGGAAGCTTATTGATGGTATGAGGTCTGAGCTTACCCAATCAGGCATTGAATTTCTTCTAGGTCAGAATGTTCAGGAGTTTTGGAGGCGTAATAACCATTTTGAGATTTCTGTTCATGGTGCTGATGGTGAGTATTCTTTGACTTCTAATTATCTTGTTGTTGCTACCGGTAGGCTTGGCACTAGGTGGTTTAGGAAGCGTTTGGATGGTGTTGGTGCTAATTATGATTTGTTGCCTATAGAGGTTGGTGTTAGGTTGGAAATGTTGTGTGAGGATTATCCTATTACTTCTGATATTCGCGACCCTAAGCTTAAAGTTAAGGCTCCTAATGGTGATATTGTTAAAACTTTTTGTACTAATCCTCGTGGGAGAATTCGTTTGGACATGCCAGAGCAGGGTTTGAGGTATAAGGATATGGACTTGATTATGATTAATGGTGATGGTCTTAGAGATCCCGATCATCAAACTCCTAATACTAATTTTGCTATTCTTAACAAGATCGCTTTGAAGAATCCTGAGGGTGATACTGAGGAATACGCTAAATATCTAGTTATTAATACTTTTCGTGCTGGTGGCTGGAAGCCTATTGTTCAAAGGCTTGGACACTTTTTTGATGATAGGCGTAGCAAGAGGGAGCATTTTGGTAATGGTGAGCGTGTTCACCCTTCTATGTCTTTGAATAGTGTTACTCCTGGTGATATTAATATTGCTTACTTTTCTCGTATTATTGCTAATATGCGTTTTATGATTGATGCTCTTGCTCGTGTTATGCCTCAGGTTAAGAATCCTGATAATCTTGTTTACGCTCCAGAGGCGAAGTTTCAAAATCTTAAAGTTAATGTTTCTCCTTTTTTAGAAACTACTGTTCCTAACTTGTTTGTTGCTGGCAATGGTGCAGGGTTAAGTTCTGGGATTGTTGGAGCCGCTAGCAATGGTATTCTTGTTGCTAAAGGTTTGTTGGAGAGGATTGTTTGATTGAACAGAGTATTAGCTTCCATAATGAGAGCTTTTCTTATATCCTAATTTTGCTCTAGCATCGTCATAATATCCATGATTATCAAGGATTAGCTCAATGAATTCTTTGTTTTGTTCTTTGATTAGTACTGCTCTCACATCTGAAGCTATTTTTCTGAAGAATACGTACAAGTTTTTGAATTCTTTTCTTGGTGGCACTGATCCTAATTCTTTGTTTTCTTTGCATCTTTTGCACCAATCTATTAGATCGCCAGCCATTCCTTCTTTTAGTTTCGAAACGAATTCGTCAAACCTTTTGTTAAACTTCACATTATTTCCCAAAATCGTGATTAATTCTTCACGTACTTTTGATCCGTCCATATATTATTTCCTCGTACGTTTTTTTGAACATAGTTAAATGAACATTTGGATTTATAATCTTTATAGAATTTTTTAGTGTTTTTATATACTCGTGAATTTTTACGTACAAATAACTTTTTGTGAAAAGTTTTTTTGATAATTTTTTAAACATGAATTCAACATCTCTCACTTCAGATTTTTTAAGCGCAATATTCAACTCTAGCGGATCGAGTAGCCGATTATTGCATAATAGTTCGTAATAAAAAACAAGTCTTCTTAATGATTCTGGTTTTTCTTCTTGTCTTAATAATTCTATTATTGCCTCATGGTACGTTGACATTAATTGATCTAGAAATATTTTTTTCTTATCGATATTTTTTGGCGGCAGAAAATTTGAAATTGATATTCGTATTGTTGATTGAAATATTGGTTGTGATAATCTTTTTTCTGTCAGAAAGATTAAGTGTTTTTTTCCCTGCAACACTTCTTTATAACCTTTTTCTCGAATTACAAAAATATCTATATCATCGTATTCTTTAGAAAATAAGAATGAGCCGCTGACAAAAATCTTTTTGTTTTCTTTAGATAATTCTTCTATTATTTTTTTTGCTTCTTTGAATCGTTCAGGAAGTATTTTATCGTTCCCTTGAACGAAAAATTCTTTATCAGTAGTTACGCTTTTTAATGATTCTAATGCACGGATCTTTTTTGTAATGGCTGTGTAAAGCGCTTTTCGTTCTGAATTGGTTAACGATTTCTTTTGAAAGTACTTTTGCATAACTAAAAATTGTTTATCTGTGAAAATTAATGGAACAAACTGTTTCTTGTTCAAAATAACACGTTTTAATATATCTATGTTCATATTACCTTAAAAGGTAACTTAAGTATTTAAACATTGCTATTTTAAAATTAAAAGATTAAAACTGTCCTGCTAATAATTCTTTCAGTGAGTCCAACGATTTTCTTCTGTGGCTTATTTTATTTTTTAATTCTGGTTCCATTTCCGAGTATGTTTGTCCGTATCCTTCTGGTACGAATATTGGGTCCCATCCGAATCCTGTTTTTCCTCTGGGGGCGACTATTGTTCCTCTAACTATTCCATCAACGTATTGATGTGTTGATTGAATAGACTCCGCGTATCCTAGAGTGTTTATTGCAAATGCTCTTTTGTCTTTGAACGGCATTAGCATTTGTACTGTTTCTTCCAGTCCTAGTTTTAGATAGTGTTTTATTAATGGTCCTGGGAGATAAAATCCTTGGGGGGTTCTCCATGCATTGAAACATAATGCTGTGTCTTCTACTAATAATGGAAATTTTCCTATTTGAGCGATTGCGGATTCCAATTTTTTTCTTACAACTTCTTTAGGGTCTAGGCTTTGTATCTCTTCCAGATCTGCGTTTACTCTTTCAACTCCAACTCCTAGTATTTGCTGGACTTCTCTTGCTTTCTCGTTGTTACCTGTTACAAAGTATATCATGTTTTTGGGATAATATTAATTATTATTAATACTTATGATTCCGCGCTGTTCAAATATTCTTCTTCCATGAAGTGCAGTGTTGTCGGTATGATTATGCAGTGTGGTGGCTTCCCGTATTTTTCTCCAAGTACTTTTTCTATAGTTTCGTAATATATTTTTTGTGTTTTCGTTCCTAATCTTTCGCAAACTACTATTTTTGTGGTGAGAAGTATTATTCTCTTTTTGTGTTTTTTCTCTTCTATTAATAATCTTTGCAGCGCGGCAGGTATTTCTAAATACTTATTGTTTAGTGGGTCTAGATCAAGTAATATTAGTGTGTGAGCTTTTATTGACTGGTTTTGTGCAATAATATTGTACGCGGTTCCTGTGCCTTTTTCGTCGAATGGTATGCTTGTCGTTTTTCCGAATTTGTATAATTGTAGTCCTGTCTCGCCAACCAGCGTGATAATTCCAGTATTATGAATTATTCTTGTTTTAATGCCTTCTTTTCTCGCTCTTAATAGTATGTCTGTGTGGGTTGTTGCGGTTAAGGGATCTCCTATTATTAGTAGAGCTACGTTTTCCGTTTTTGATTTTTCTATTATTTTGTTGTTTTTTCCTTCTATGTCTTCTCTGTATGCTGGCGTCATTTTTACTTTCCATGATTTTTCTAGTGATTCTAATTTCTCTTGCAGTACAGAAGTATAACTTTCTATGTATATAGTGTCTGCTTTTTGTAGTGCGTGAAGACCTTTTATTGTTATATCTTCGTGGTCTTCAACTCCCGCTCCTATTATTGTTAGCATGCTGTTGATTTTGTTCACGAATATTTAAATTATGTAGGTTTTCTTCTTGCCACTAGTCTTCCTATAAAGTATATTATTGGGGCTATTATTACAAATATCAGCACTATTGTTCCTCCAACTATTGTTGTTATTCCTATGGCGCCTCCCGCTATGTTCTTCTGGAAGAAGCTTGCGCAATCGCTAGGACAGCTTTCTGCATCTTCATCAAGTCCGCAATATCCGTTTCCGCAACCGCATTGTAGTACGCTGTATGATTCTTCTCTTCGTATGGGTTTTCCTACTACTACATACTTGTCGTCCTTATCGCATGATGTTATTCGTAATTTATAGTATTGAGTGAATCCTGCAGTGTTTGAAGATGTTTTTTCTTCGTTGATGCTTCTAGCTATTATCCTGTTGATTATTGGGTGATCGTTTATTTCTGTGTGTGTTAAACCAACTTCATAATAATCTTTGCATAGATTGTCTACTTTTGTTCCTCCAACAGTTTGCGCGCTTTTAACAGTTATTATTCCGTCGTTAGGCATTACTATTTCTGGATTTTCAGGATCTCTAAAGTATTCTGTTGTGAAATTGTACCCTGTATTGCCTGCCACTACCTCGTATGTTATTCCTTCTTTTCTTGGTATATTTTTTCCAGTCGTTAATAATTCTAATGTTTCATTGCTTAGGTAGAATTTTGATGCATTTATGAACTGGTTTACTACTGCAGTGTCTAGTAATTCGTATAACTCTTTTGCTGGAGCTCCAGTGTTTGGCGTTGCTATTAGTATTGCTTTTCTTACTTTTTCTATATAGCTTGATTGTTGTTTTTCTCCTTGTTTTAATGCTTCTTGGACTACTAGTCCTCCCATACTGTGCCCTGCTAGATAGATATTTTTGTGTCTGGAACTGTATTGTTGTATGTATGCTGATAATTCTTCTCCGTTCTTTACTAATTCATCGTTGTAGTTGTACTCGTAAACGTATATAGTCCATGGCTGTTGTAGTAGTGCGAATTCTGCTATTAAAGAGTTGAACGTGTCGCTTCTAGCGAATACTCCATGAACTAGTATTAGCGCATCATCTTCGCTTCCAGTGTATACTTCTTTAAGTGTTGATTGCAGGCATGTCGTGCACACTGTTCCCACAACTCCTATAGTTATATCTCCGTTCTCATCAGTTATATTTGTTGAAGTTTTTAATTCTATTACATCTTTTTCTTTGTCAACATTTCCTCCTGCAGGAGTCCATAATTGTCCTTTTTTTGTGTAAATTTCTATTGAATCTTCAACTATTCCTTCAGGTATTTTATATTTTAGTATTATAGTTAGTGGAGTTTTTTCTGATGATTCTGTATGAATTATTATAGGTGTTTCTATGAACGTGCTGTCTTTTACTCCTAACGGTTTTACTGGCGATAGCTCTTTTATTCCTGCTTTTAATTCGTTTGTTCCTTCGAATTCTATTTTGTATCCTCCACTTTCTATTATTCTATCAGTTATAGTTATAGGTTTTTCAGTGCTTGGTAGAGCAGTTAAAGTATCCAAAGCTATTTCTTTCAAACCAACTATTTTTTCTCCTATAACATTGGTGTCAACTCCTCCGCATGATAGCACCGTTCTTTCTACTACTTTTTCTACTGTTGGCGCGCAAACTCCTTGAGAACATTTTAGCACTGTTATATTTTTGTAATCTGCAGGCAGTGTTAGTGTTAATTCTATTTCTGCATCTTTGCACTCTACTGAGAACGGGTCTTTTACTACTGCATAACCTTTGGGAAGCAATGATGAATCAAATACTGTTTTGTTAACTCTAACAGTTTGTTTTTCTCTAGTTGTTATTTCAGTACACGCTATACCTCCACCCGTTGAGTCTAATACTGTGCCTCCGCCGCCTCTAGATATTGTTGTTACGTATTGTTCTTCACTTCCAGATCTGGAACCTCCTAGTGCTATGTTTGCTTGTTCTTGTTGTGATTCTTGAGGTGTTGATTCTTGAGGTGTTGGATTTTTCTGCGTTCCTCCGCCACCACCACCTCCGCCGCCGCCTCCAGAACTTCCACCACTGTCGCCTCCACCGCTGTCCGAACTTGTAGAATCTCCGAACACTCCGAAACTGCTGAAGCTTGAAACGTTTCCCCATATTATTCCGTTGCCGCTTATTACTCCTGTACTGTCTAGAACACTCCACGAAGAACTTCCAGGATTCCACCTGTAAATCTTCAAACTTGATTCCTGCAACCCCGCATCGGTAACTTCTGAAGCGGTATAAGTAACATTTATTCTAGCAGTACTAATGTTTGCAAGTGTATTGTTGTCTAAAGATATGTGGAAGTATTTTCCTAGAGCAGTTTTTCCCGTAGGAACTCCTCCTTCAATATTTGCAGAGTACATTGATATTAGCACGCTGGCATTAGAAATATTTGTCTGAGTAGCTAACCTTACATAGACAGCGCTATTATTATTCAGCGTTGCACTAAAGACTGCCTGCCCCCCAGTATTAATATTTAAAGAATTATTCTGGTACGTAGCCATCGTTGTATTAACTGGCGTTAGTGTTATCATGTGTCTGGCTGTTAGAACTCTGTAATTTCCTAAAGAGTCATTAACATCTATATCTACTAAGTATGTAGTATTCAAATTTGCACCGCTGTTCCAAGTCGCAGTGTATGTATTTCCTGAAGGTGTTGTTGCAAGAGTTGTTACAGTTCCGTTCTTCATATTTCTTATAAAAATTCTTGAATTATTAACTCCTATACCCGCATCACTAATAGTTCCTGTAATCGTGAAAGAGTCCCCGGTAGTTCCATTAGTAGAGTTAACGCTAGTGCTTGATATTGTTGGTGGTGTTGTGTCCAGTGATATATTTATTATTTGTGTAGTATTGCTATTAGTGGCAGTGTCTGTCGCATTGATTCTTATATTATAATTTCCATCATTTATTCCTGTATTATTGAATGTTGCAGTCCATGAATTTCCTGATTGTGTTAACGTTTGCCAGCTGTAATTTTGTGTTATTGTTTCTGCTCTGTACTGCACGTTTGTAACGGTTCCTATCCCGTCATTTACTGTTGTATTTATCGTTATTGGTGTTGTTTTCCACCCTGTTGTTGGACTGTTTATTGTTACGTTTGGTATTCCGGTGTCAATTGTGAAAGTTCTTGTTGCTGATTGAACTGTATGATTCACGTAGTCATATACTATAATGCTCCAGTTGTGTGTTCCATCAATTAACGTTTTTGTGAAAACATATTCTCCGCTATTTCTTGAATTGTTAGTTTCGTTATTTGCGCCATTAATTATTAGTGAAGCATTGTAGATAAATGAATCTGTTATAGTGGTATTAATGTTTACAGTTGCACTATTTTGTATTGAATTATTTGCTGGAGAGTTCAACGTTATCGTCGGGTTTACCGTATCAATAATTATGCTCGTAGTTGTTACAGTTGTATTAGAATTTGTTGAATCATCAGTTGCATTTATTCTTATCGTGAAATTTCCATCACCGCTTTGGGTTATATTGAATGTTGCAGTCCAAAAATTTCCGTTTTGAGTCATAATATTCCAACTGCTGTTAGATGTTGTATTTTCGTACCTGTACTGTACACTCGTTACTGTAAAACTATCAGTTATTGTTGTATTAATCAGAAAGTTTGCGGTGATTCCAGAACCCGTTGAAGGATTTGTTATGCTTACTGTTGGCGCTGTTATGTCTGTTTCCGTGCTGAAATTGTACGCTACTGACTGGTTTGAATTGCCTGCCTTGTCATAAGCTAGAACGCTCCAGTTGTACTGTCCGTCTATTATTATTTTTGTTATTATGTATGTTCCATTATTTCCTGAACTGTTAGTTTCGTTGGCTATCTGGTTTATGTAAAGTGTTGCATTGTTTAGGTATGAATCATTTGTTGTAAAATTGAATGTTACCCCTGCGGGTATGTGTGAATTATTCAATGGTCTTAATATTGATAGTGACGGGTTTGTTAAGTCTATAGTAACATTTCTTTCCGATGATACATTAATATTTCCAGCACTATCATTAACCCAAATTTTGTAATTGTAAAATCCTTCAGATTGAGAAGTTCTGTTAATGAAACAACTAGTTCCTGTACGAGTCATTGTTATGTTAGCACC
>JACQMS010000005.1 GCA_016203445.1 Candidatus Woesearchaeota archaeon | reverse complement strand
TCATACCTCCGAGCACGAGTGAAACAAACAGGGTTCAGTTATGACTTCACTAGAGAACAACTCGAGGATATGCTCAATGGTAAAGAAGGTCATGTTCACGTTCGGCCTTGCTCGTTGGGTGGCGACGACTACAACTACGTCAGCAGCGTGGGCGCCAACGGCGTCTTCGATGATCGTGGCCGTGCGCGTGGTACGTCCGCGTCGTAGGCAAAAAATTTTCCATAGGAAATGAAGGTTATTTTCGACACATTCTTAAATGATACATATTTCTCTTTTTTATTGCCGCTCTTAGTTCGCTTGCTTTTTCTAAAGTAATATGACGTCTTCAAACATCTTTAATTCCGTCTTCTTCTATCTTAAAAATAGCCTCAACTTCAGCACTGTTAGGACTATCAACCATTTTTGCTACTCTAGTACCTTTTTTGCCCTTTCTAAAATATACTCTATAAGTGCTGTTATGAGCAACTATATGACCACCAATACTTTCTGTAGGGTCTCCAAAAAATTGATCAGGTTTAGCCATAACTTGGTTTGTAACATAAATAGCAAGATTATACAAATCACCAAGTTTCGAAAGAAGGTGCATATGCTTGTTAATCTTCTGCTGTCTATCAGCAAGAGTACCGCGACCAATAAATTCCGCTCTGAAATGAGCAGTGAGACTATCAACGATAACAAGTTTAACGTTCAAACACTGCTTTTTAATTAAGTCTTCAACCTTTTCTGCAAGAAGAATCTGGTGATCAGAGTTAAAAGCTCTAGCAACCTTAATATGTTTTAAAACGGTATCGGAATCAAGTCCTAAACCTTTAGATATCGCGACAATTCTTTCAGGCCTGAAAGTTCCTTCAGTATCAAGAAATACTACAAATGCATCAGGGTTCAAAAGTTGTGCTCTAACAGCTAGAACGTGAGCAAGCTGAGATTTACCGCTACCATACTGACCATAAACTTCAGTCAAAGCACCAGTTTCTATGCCGCCAGTAAAAAGCTTATCCAACTCAGAACTACCAGTAGTAATCTTCTGAATACGCTCACGCTTCTGCAAAACTTCATCACCACTCATAAAGCCCATATCAAGATTGCTACGAGCAACAGCGATAACCTTCTTAGCAGTCTGCTCAGACATTTCAGTAGCACCAACAAGCTCTCCAGGAGTAGCAACAGCAACAGACAAGAGATCAGAATACCCAGCAAGCTGCAACTTCTCAAGAGTTGCAGGACCAATGCCTGGAAGATCTGAAACATTAACTATTTTTTTGCCCGAAGGAACACTAACTTCATCCTGCTCTTCCATTTCCAAAACCTGATATTGTTTCATATTAACCAACTCCTTTTTATTATTTTGTGTAACAAAGAACAGGGGTCGCCCCCTGCATTATCAATTCTCATTCAACGCTACAAAGTCGAAAGCCCTGGTAAGAACGACTATAGCTTTAGCCAAGTCGTTCACACCCAGAGAGTTCGTAGACTTCCACTCATCGCCCTTTTTGTAGCGCTTCTCGAAGGTGACAGTCTTAAATTCTCCCTTCACATTGCTATTGTTCCAAACAGTTGCATGGATTAATCCAGCACGAAATTTTCTCACGGGCATACCCATAGATATCACCATTACAATGATGAATACCTGTTTTTCAAAAATTTTTCTGCAAAAATTTCGGAAAACTTCCGAAAAAACCGGAAAAACAAATGATTTCATCGGAAAATCACACCTCAATACCATCATCAATCGGACTCATTACGGAAAATTCGAAAGATTTACGGAGCACTAACTCGGCCCTAGGCAAGTCCGTGATGCGAAAAGTATTAGTCTTCTGCCATGAACCATTCTTATCTTTGTAAGACCGTTCTAAAGAAACAGTCCTATACTCAAAAGACTTACCATCCTTATCAGATGCATTGCTCCAAATAGTAGCCTGGACAGGCCCAGACCTAAAAACTTTTTCAGGTTTATTCATTTTTCTTACCTCGCATTCCTTTCGGTTCTTGTTTCAAGCGCGAGGGCGTGATGGGCAAGAGGTTGACAATCCATCACTCATTGCGCTCTTCATGAATAATAATAGTTGTCATTTAAATAGTTCATTGCAGAATGTCCAGTGACCAGTGCTAGTTCTTATGAGGGATTCAATTCAAGAATCCCTCGACGAACCTTTTTGATCAAACTTTAGACAAGTTTGGTCCAGTGACCAGTGCTAATTATTATAAAATCTTTTACCAGTGACAGTTTGTTTGACTAAATATTCTTGCCATTATTCGAATTTTCTTTCTTCTTATCCAAATAATGAACAACAAATTCTTTAGCAACAGGGAGTAAAGAAATTATTATTATCACCATTATCACTAAACCATAATTGTTCTGAACAAAAGAAATATTCCCAAACAAGTAACCTCCCATGGTGAGCAAAAAAGTCCAAAGAGCCGCGCCAATAACATTATAAAAAATAAATTTTTTGTAAGACATCAAACCAATACCTGCAACAAAAGGAGCAAAAGTCCTAATAATAGGAACGAACCTGGCAATAACAATGGTTTTGGCGCCATACTTCTCATAAAAATTTTGCGCCTTAATCAAATGAGCCTTACTAAAAAATAAAGAATCATCCCTACTAAAAACTTTAGGGCCTATGTATTTACCAATATGATAATTAACAGTATCACCAAGAACTGCCGCCAAAAAAATAACGGGGAGAAGAATTTTTATGCTCAAAACTCCCACGCCCGCAAGAGTTCCGGCAGCAAACAGCAAAGAATCTCCGGGGAGAAAAGGAGTGGCAACAATACCAGTCTCAAAAAAAATTATTAAGAAAAGAAAAAAATAAGCAGTTCCAGAATATTCCTGAACTATAACATTCAAGTATTTATCAATATGAAGAACCAAATCCAAAAAGTTAATAAGCATAAAACAAATCTTTTGCTATTATTTAAAAGAGTTATTATTGTATGTGCTCTGTCCTGAGTCTTAAGCACGTTCTTGATTGAAGGTCATTAATAATAAAAACACTAAACACCGCGCCGGGAACTACTAGGACACGTTCCTACACAAATCAATCTTCGACGAATTTTTCTCCCACCATGACTCCGTCGTTGGTGGGAGAAAAATTCTTTAAACACTCAAAAATGTGAAGCTCTGCACCCTAGTACGTGAGCGAACACGATCGATGCATTGACTGAGGGTGCCGCCACTTTTAACATGTAAGAAACCGCCATTCGCAATCTTCCTGCTTCAGCTCGTAGTAAGAAAGCAGTTTCTGATCATGATCAAGAACCTCAGTTATTAAAATCATAAAATTCTTCTTGCTATAACATAAATTGTTATTACTAAAAGAATCATCATGATAATATTCTCAATCCACGAGCCGGTCGCTATACTGCCTCTAAGTCGAGGAGTTTTCAATGGATAAAAAAGTTTAATGCCTTTAGGAGTTATAGAATCACCAATAATGTGAACGCAATATCCCGCAATGAAAGGAATAATTATTATAGAAAATTCTGGTCGTGCAACAACTAAAATATAAAGAAATATGGGAATCCATAAAGAATGAAAAAAACCTCTATGAGCGAAAATTTTTGATACAAATCTAATGCCAGTATTACTGCTAATCAAACTGCCAGAATTATCAATGTCAGGAAACAAAGATCCGAGAGCAGTAATAGCTACAGAAAGAAAACCGTCGTACAACGTGATGCCTGCAAGAATTCCAGTAAGAATATGCGTTACGCCTCTCATTTTATTAATACTCTATAAAATTTTAGATGTATAATAATTACTTATAATAATTACTGAACACTCTGCTCCTTCACCTCAAACTTTTTCAGCTCCTCCTCAGGATTAGGATTAGGATCAACAAAATTAGTCAACAATTCAACCCTGTCAAAAAACTCGTTCTTCTTAATAGTGCCGCCAATCTTAATAATTTTGCCAAGCATGTCTGTCTTAACAGAATCAAAAGTTTCAGGCTGAGACCTGTAAGAAAGCATTTGCTCATAATTCTTCTCCAACAATCTTTCGATATGCTCCTTGAAAAGAACACACCTGATAGTGTCAGTTCCATCATCAAGATAAACATTAAAAACGTAAGAATACAAAGGCTGAACAGAACCATGATTCTGACAAGTCCACTGACCATTATCATCACGAACACGCTTCCTACAATTAGGGCAAGTTTCAAAATATCTAGGCTCAAAAACCTGAACAATAGTTCCCAAAAATTCTGCCCTCTCACCCTCCTTAGCATCCTTAACATGCTTCCTCTCATTAACAGGAGGATGAACAGTAACAATATTATCATTAGAAGGCTGCAAAGAACTCTTATCATTTAAGTGAAGTTCAACATTACCATTATTATCACGGACCAAAACATTCAAAACTTTTACGACAACTCCGGGAGTTAAAGATCGAGCAAGCTCGGTCTGACCACCCCAAAAAACAAGCCTAGTAGTTCCAGTATCGTCACCAACAAGAACACTGCAAAGCTGTCCAGCAGTCCCATCACTCCTAGAAAATTCCTTAACGCCATAATTAGAAATAACTTTAACAGTTATATCAACACTCCTCAAAACAGGATTAAGATCACGAACCTTAATGATTTCAGGCCTCTGAAAAAGCTTAACCCCAAGCTCGTTAGCCAATATGTACGCCGCTCCATCCCTGCTGATAAGCCCAGAAAACTGCCCCATCTTCTGAGAAATACGCTGCTGAACATCAGCAGGAGAAATATTAGCAACTGAAGCAATCTTCTGAACTGCTTCATCAAAAGGAATCTTAATCATAATTAAGAGGTTTTGTCAAGACTTAAAAGGATTATTGTAGTACAGGCAATGTTGAAAGCGACGGGACTTCAATCAATAGATTTAAGCATTATTACTGCGCGCACATGCCATTTTCGACATGTTATAGCAAATCACTCTAATAATCGGAACTTTGTTCCCTGTGAAGCAGAATTTGCTTATTAGTAATTCACTTTACACAGCGCATTCAGCATACGAAAATTAAAGTGAATTACTATAAATTGTCAAGGAATTGCTTTCTGTTAATATATCTCGGGAAGAATTATTTTATACTTAGCCCTGCCATAATTATCACACCAAGAAGGCTTTGAACGACTTATAATCTCGACAAAATACTCATTAGGCTTCAATGATGAATCCTCAGAAATGCTTTTAACAATCCAATTATTATCATCATCACTCATTTTAACAAGATCCTTCATACAAAAAGTTCTGGTAGATTCAGTCCTCTCAAGAGAGCACTTCTCTTTCTGCCTTTTTAACAAATCCCTGCCTTTAGCGATAACTGTAAGATTGTAATTAGTGATTATAGAAAATTTGTGAACGGTTGGAACTTTTATAACAACATCCTTCTTTCTAGAATTGTCATCAGTATAATCTGGATTGAACAAAATCTCAGTTTTAGTTCTAAAATCAGGAATTACAGGAATAGCAGTAATCCTAACGGGAGTAATGCTTTTTAATCCAATACTATGAGAGCTTATTAATTTCTGAAGCTCTTGCTCGAAAGTTTTTTCAACAATTCTAGAAAAATCAACAACATCAAAATGTTGAGGAACCAAATCATTAGTAATTATTATAGCATTACACAATGCTTCCTGAGAAAAAACCTTTTGCTCAGCCCTCTCCAATTCTTTAGACCATTGAGACTTTGCAACAACAACAGCATCAGCACCAACACCATAAGCTTTCAAGGAATCAATTTTATCACTAAGATGATAAGTAGCTAGAGTAATCAAAGATATAATAAATAAAATGGTGAATAACGGGCTGAAAAGACCTATAGCTTTACTACCAATTTTAAAAAGTTTCATCGCTTCAAACACCTCTCACCAGCATCATCATAATCACACCCAGAACTGCTCGCAAAACAAGGATCATCAACACAAGAATCCCTAACAAAATAATTATCACACTTGATAATTTTAGAACATTCTAAACTATTAGAAGTTAATACAGACCTGTAATCAGGAAAAGCAATAATTCTCTCACCATGAGTATTTCTTATCACGCCCTTACTGAAAAGATCAGAAACTAATTTTTCGCCCTCAACATTTCTACCATCCAAAACAGGAACTATCTTATTCAAAACACTTCCAGTAATATAATAAGTTTGGACTGTATAATCCTTAACACCAATTTTTACAACGATAGGCGTTGAATCATGATAGTACAACTTAAAACTCTGTTTAACATCATACCCGGGACTATTAAACCTTTTCTCAACTTTTGTACGCAAAGACTCTGCATCTTCATGACGTTTAGGAGAATTAAAAGCTTCAAAATAAGGATTGGTTATAATAAACGTTTTAACCGGCTCAGAATTCTGCTCCCGAACAATGCCTACAACAAGATCTCCTTCAGTTATCACTACAACCCAGTCCGCCTTATGATACCTCAAAGGATTCTCGGGAAGAATCTTTCTCAACAACTTATTCCTAGCATAATCTTCACCATAATTCTCAGAATCCAAAACAAATTTTTTCAAGCTATCAAGAAAATTGCCATCAACAGTAGGAGTATTATAAAGAGCCACAGAAAACTGTTCAGCACTAAAATCAACAACATCGCCAGAAAAAGCAGCGCTATTTATCAGCTCTGGAGCGGTAAGAAACCAGTAAAAAATCATTAATAAAACTATGACAGTAAGACTAAGAATAGTTGCGAGCATATCCGCAGCAACAGCCCTTTTCGAAATGTCTTTACTTCTCAACAGTCTTCACCTCTAAAATCACCGGCGTGGGAACAATATTATCAGCACGCTGAAATAAAGCATAATAATTGTGAGAAACTTCTCTAGCACCACCATCACCCTCAACCCTCAGAAAAGGTTGCGCCTCATTATAATCCAACTTGTTAACATACCATTGAGCTATAACATCACTGCCGGATTCCGAGAAAATTCTAACAGTGTATTCCTGAGGCCTTGCAAAATCCCAATCCAAACTATCAGACTCGCCAATATCAACTATTTTTTTCTCAGACAAAACACCCAACTCGTCAACACCAGTATTATTATTACTCAAAGAAAGAGCTATAAAAACCTGAGTTTCCTGAAGCCTGGCATCCAAGTCTAAAGTGTCATGAGTAACATTCGTCAACCTGGAAGCAATCATTGCAAGAAAAGTAATAGCTGCTATAACAACAATAAATCTTCCAATCCAAACAACAGCATCAGCAACATCTCCACGCTTACTAGACATGAATCGTGCAGCTGAAAAATTCGAAAAGTTCATGACACGA
Source organism: Candidatus Woesearchaeota archaeon (assembly GCA_016203445.1). Taxonomy (GTDB): domain Archaea; phylum Nanobdellota; class Nanobdellia; order Woesearchaeales; family ARS49; genus JACQMS01. The sequence goes on along the minus strand of JACQMS010000005.1, from coordinate 6,341 downwards.
ACACCCCCTGAAGAATTGAAAGCTGTGAAGAATCCATACTTTCAGGAACACTTATTTCGACACCAGCCTTATTGTTTGGAAGAGCAACACTCTCATCGCTTTCAGAATCAGGGTTGACAAAACCAATAATAACAGGAATGCCCCGCTCCTGAATATTTTTAGCAATAAAGCAGGAATACTCATCAGTCTTAACACCCTCAGAAGTCTTAGAATTCATCAACACTTTAACACTGCTACCGCCAGTCTTAGAAAAAAGTATTACGAAATCATCACTGATATCATTAGGACTTGTTGGAGGTGTTTGAATAGTATAAGTAGGAGAGTACTTACTTGGAGATATTCTGTTCAAAACCTGAGAAAAAGATTCCATAGAAACACTAGAAAAAATTTGCGCCCTAGAAAAATCTTTATTCGAATTACAGGAAAAACTTCTCATAGAAATAATACCAGAATTAACTGCACCATCGCCACTAGAAATAGTTACAGGAATTTCTTCAGCATTTACGCTAATAACAGAACCAAAATTTTTGTGATGCTCAAAAGAAAAAGTTTTACTGTCATTAACAAAACCAACAGTTACAACACTTTTCTGAGAATCCTTCGCTCCAATAGACGAAAATTTTGCTCCAGAAAACAAAGGAAAATCGTACTCCAACTGAACATCACCAGCAAAACTCAACATCTGACTCAAACGCTGAACATTCTGCCCCAACAAATCACGCTCAACAAAATTAGAAGACGCGGCCCTGCCACCAATAGTAAACATTAATATAACAAAAATACCAAGAATAACCAACTCCAATAACGCCTCCTCAATACCAAACTCCCCCCTATTATTCACAAGCACCAACCCCATCAACACCAATTTTTTCAGAGACCAAACTACATAATTCCTGTTTTAACAACAAAGAATCCTGAGCAATCTGGTTAGCAGAGTCTATAGAAATTGCGTTATTCAGTGCAATAATTGACTCATTATAAAATCTTTTAGTAAGATTAATATAATTAATATCCTCCCTAAAAGGATAATTCTTAAAAGCTATTCCAAGAAGGTAAAAAGATTTCTGCTTCTCAGAATCACTGCCTTTGACAGATAATTCCCTCAATTTTTCAAACAATCTCTGAGGAACAGCAATATCATCCTGAAACAAAACAGTCCTCCAAAAAGAATTTTGCTCAACAATATTTTTTAAAAGAGTATAAGTTTTAGGGTCCATAACAGTCGAAGTCCTAATAACAGAAGAATAAAGACTGATCTTAGAAGTAACAGTTCCTTTAATCAAAGGAGTGTCAAAAGATTCAAGAATTCTTCTACCACTAACAACAGTGCTCTGAGCCTTTACAAAAAGTTTTATCGATTCATCCTTAACAAAACTCTCAACACCAAAGTTATCAAGAAGAACCCCCACAATTCTGGAAGCCTCCTCCAAAAATAGAGGAGCATTTCTATCACTAGAAAATTTCTCTGAAGGCCTGCCAAGAAGAAATGACAAGTACACAGAAGAAAAATTTTTCAAATTATCAACGGCAACAACTCTAGCATTTGAAGAGGCTGGAGCTGTTTTAGCAATATCAAAAAGCTCGGAAAACTTTTTATCAGCAAAAGAAATAATTTTGGAATCATTACCCCCATCAACCTTTTCATTCAAAACATCAACAGGGTCGCCAAACTTCTCTCTAAACAGTTCGGCTCTAGACTCAGAATATTTGTTCTCTGGAAGAATTAAAAGAAAAGTTTTACCATCCTGAACAGTTTTTTCTACGTAAACTCTTCCGGATGATTGCCCATCTACATTCCCCCAATAAATACCTCTAGTATACCATCTTGGTTTCTCTACTACAAATTCTTCATACTGTGCAAGTTCCGGATAATCAGAAATCTTTATTGGATTATCGTAAATAGCTTCCAATGAACCTATAGGTCTGTATCCAAAACCAACCATATTATTTTTTGTAGGAGTGAATGTTAAAACATAGTCTGCATTTATTGGCGCGCAATCTAAGACATGCTCCTTTAAAGTACGTGCTTTTTGCGTTGAGAGCTTCCCGGGAGTTTTTAGAAACTCAAAAAAACCAACATTAGAATATACGCAAACGCACGCACGCCGTCCACACGTATACGGCTTATCCACCGATATTATAGGATTTGAATCAAAATCTTCTAATCCAACTGTTCCAGCAGCACCACTGCCCTCAGGAAAAAATAATGTAGAGTATCCTTCTGTGGTTATAATAATAGTTTTTGCATAATATTTCTCGCCATTTTTTATTGCAGAGTCAAGATCCACTGCAAAACTATGCAAGCCAGCCTTAGCAGTATCATCCTCTCGGCCAGAACCGAAAAAAACACCGAACTGCGCAGAAACATACATGAACAATATAACCAAACCTATAGCAGTAATGATTAAAGAAACCAAATTCTTAACCCAATCAGCAACACCCCTATTATTCATGGTTCAGGCCCGCAAATAGTTTTATTAATACTAATAATCCGCTTACAATCACCAGAAAAATCTCCAGGAATATCAGGAAACATATCACAAGCATCAGGAATACCATCGTTATCACCATCAATCTCAGAAGCACCATAACAAACATCACAAGAATCAGGAACACCATCACCATCACTATCAATCTGCCAAGTCAAAGATGCAACATCACACTTTGTATTTTTCAAGACAGAAGAAGGACTATTAACAGTTGTCGTATCGGCAACAGACTGCCAAGCATTCCTCAAAAGTGTAACAACAAGAAATAAAGCAATAAGCACTATAACAATCTTCACAACATAATTATGAGACTCTCCGCGCCTTCCAAAATTGGACATTTTCATATTTTTGGTTTAACACAACAAACCTGCTTATCTGCAAGTCTGCAGTCATTAGTAAAAGTTCTCTGAGCACCAGCACAAGAAGAACTACCACCAGCACTATCAAGCAAAACACACTCGCCACCCAAAGCAACACACCCAGTATTCTCGCCAGCACTCCTAAAACTATTGCTCAAAAGAACAACTATAAGCACTAAAGCAATAAGACCAATAACCATGCTAATAATAACCCAATTCATCTCACCCTTTCTCATACAATACCTCCACTACCTATTATCAATACACTCGCCAAGCTCCCACGCGCAAGAACTACCACCGCCAAGAAAGTAAGGCTTACACTTGTTCTCAACACATGCAAGGATCTGATCATCAACACCCTGATTAATAATCTTATAATCACTACAACTATTAATCCCAGAACACTGACAAGGCATATTCCAAACTTCTCCACCGCAACAAAATTGTTTTTCAGAACCAGTATTTATAGTTCTGCCATTACAAGAACATTTTAATGGCTCATAATTATCAGAAGGACACCCGCCACCAAGATAAGTATTAGACAATCCGCCAACAGCGGACTTGCCATAACTAATAAAGTTATAGCCACCAATAAATATAAAAATCAAAGCTATACCAACAAGAATAAGCTTTACAGCAGTACTAGCACCAAGACACTTACGAGAATTAAAAATTACTGAACTACAATGGAAGATTGTTGATAATATCATTAGAACCTCCGCCAAAAGCGTACAACAAAACACCCAAAACCAAAAGAGTTATAGTGCCAACAGCAATCCAAAACAACAAGTCATGACCAACACCCTTTTTTGTCATAAAAACCAATTTTGTAAAGCTAGTTTATTAAGTTTACTCAGAAATAATGAGAATTATAATAATAAACATTACGTCTCAGCAATTTCACAACCTAAATCAGAAAGAGTTCCCTTATCATAAGGCATAATATATGTTTGAGCCAGCCAAGAAGGAGACTCCCTAGCATAACCAGACAAAACACCAGTAGTCCAGCCACCAAGAGCGATAGCTCCTAAACCAACAACAATAGCAACAGGCCAGCTGACAGCACCAATAATAATCGCTCCAACAGCCTTACCAGCAATAACAAGAGCTCCGACACCCATAATAGCAATACCGGGACTTCCTGCCCTAGTCTTAACAAAAAAATTCTCTATCTCGCTCCTGCCCTTAATATACCAAAAAACAACAGCGTAATCAGAATTTTTAGAGGAATTAATTAATAATACATCGTTGTTTTTAATTGATGAAAGCTGTGAATCAGTAAAATACCCCTCAGAATCATGCTGTGAAGGCTGCAATAATTGCTCAAAAGTTTTACCCTTATTAGCAGGATTACTGGAATATGCAGGAGTCTTCAAAAACTCCAAAAATTCAGACTGAGAAACTTCACCACCATCAGGAACAATAATATGAGAACAAACATGACAAAAAGCACCATTATCACCCTTAAACAATTCAAGTTCCCCCTTACCAAAAGTTTCCCAACAATCAAGAAGTTCCCCGGAAAAAGTGGTTTTTATCACGTCATTTTTATTAGAAGGAATTTCTGAACGCTTCAAAGGACAATTAAGGCCCGAAGAAAAAAATCTAACGTTAGTGTTAAGAAACGCCTGCTGTCTAACACTCTGATAACAAGGAGTATTTTCTAAAGTTCCTTCAGACTTATCAGAAATATTATTAATCAGCACAACAGCGATAATTATGAAAAGCGCGCCAGCAGCGAGGTATACAACATTTTCATTATAAATTTTTGACAACGCTCTTTTTTCCATTAATCATTCCTCTTTTTGATAATGAGTATTATAACAAGGGGCATCTTCAAGATTGAATTTTGGAGTAATAAACAATGCAGGATTAGAACCATAACTCTGAGATATTACTACATACTCAGTATTCTTTTCAAGAACATCAATGACTTTGGCAACAGGGTTTGAACCCGCAATTACATCAGGGCCCAACAAAGGCTCAAAAAAAGAACCCTTAAAAACCAAAAAAAACCTGTCCAAACTATTCCAGTAAGGGTTTTCCAAAAACAATTCATAAGACATGCCATCCTTTTTAGAATTTGCAGACCTAATAACATTCTTAACATCCGCAACAGAAATATCCTTAACAGAAGAAAACTCTGCGCAGACAATACAAAAAGAGTAATCAAGACCATAATTAATCTCGCCAATCTTATTCTTAACACCCAAAGTTTTATACCAGCAATCCCTCAAACCATCAACAATATCCCCGGAATTTTTCGCGCTGAACTCCTGCAAAGGGCAATCAATAGGGGCAATAGCAAAATCAGAAGTTTTCTCCTTAACAAGATGCGCCTTCAAAAAAGAAGCCCTGCACTGCTCAACAACCTTCGCCTCGGAAGTATTAGAATAAATAGTATACGCAGTACCTAGAGTCACGGCAGCTGCGATAACAGCAGCGATAAGCATAGTAGTAACATCGATAACTCCTTTACTACAAACTTTTTTCATGATAACATCTTAGAAATTTTTATGGTGAGACCCAAAACAACAGCGGCAATAACAACAAACAAAATAAGCCATTGAAGAACATTATTAAGCTCACTCTTTTTCATAAAACTAATACATAAAGAGGTATTTATAAATGTTCGGAGAACTGGGTACTGTGCGTTATGCGGAAAAACCGCGCCAAAGCTCAATAATTCAGTCAAGATCTGTGACGACGTGAGAAGCGAAAAGTTTATATATGTGTTATCACATAATTGGGCATTGGTGGTAATATGGTAAACATGACATTATCAGTTCCAGAATCTTTGCACAAAGAGATGCTTCGGCACTCAGAATTTCGGTGGAGCGATATTGCTCGTCAAGCTTTTGAGAAAAAGATTCAGGAAGCTCATTGGATTGACAAACTCCTTCAAAAAAGCACCCTTACAGAAGCTGATGCGGAGAGTATAGGAAACGCAATTAAAAAGAATATTCGTAAAAGGTTTGCATGAGAGTTGTTGTTGACACGAATAGAATTATCGCTGCGCTCATGAAAGACGGAGTATCAAGGAGGATTCTTACTCACGGAGACGCAGAATTTATCACTATTTCTTTTTCAAAAGAAGAGATTCAAGAACACAGATCACGACTGTTATCAAGATCAGGATTGACTGAAGAGGTATTTGATGTTGTTCTTCAGAAAATATTTGAAAGGACAGTAATTCTTGATGATAATATAGTTAAAAAATTCATGCATCCCGCTTCAAAAATCATGGACAGTATTGATCCTGACTATACCCCTTTTATTGCTGCAGCTCTCGCAACTAGTTCTGATATATGGTCTGATGATCCTCACTTTCAAAAACAGAAACGTGTACGCGTTCGTACAACTATTAAATTTTCTCAAATGTTTGGTGAATATAATGTCGGACATAATTATAATGTTGGCAATTAATTTTTAATTGCATATTTTTGCAACTGCCAACGTATATAGTGAGGTTTTCCTATTAATTAATTAGTGC
>JACQMS010000021.1 GCA_016203445.1 Candidatus Woesearchaeota archaeon | reverse complement strand
TGCAGTGAGTATGGAAAGTTTCTGAGCATGCTCAAGAACCACTGTGATCTATTGTGTTTAACAACATAGTATTGGTCTTTGACCAATGGTTCTTGACAGTTTCTGAGCATGCTCAAGAACCACTGTGCGCTATTGCGTTAAGCAACATGCCACTATTCTTTGACCAGTGGTTCTTGACAAAAATCATTATCATTGCGCCTGAAAAGAAGAAGAGAACATAGATCACATGAAAAACATGCTCTAAAGACAGTCCATTTGACTACACCGTTGATTCGTCACTTTTTTAAACAGGTATTTTTTCTGTTTTGTTCATGAAAACTGTTTTGCTTGTTCCGTTCGGTGGTGGTAGTCTTGGTAGTAATAATAATGCTTCAATTGCTCCTTTGGAGGTAATAAATTTTTTAAAGCGCAGAGATAGTGTTAACGAATCTGGTAATTCTTTATCTTTTTCTGAAGTTATGGTTCCTGTTGTTAATGATGATTTTTCTCAGACTCACATCAATATTGAGAGGTTTTCTAGTCATGGTTTTAGCGTTGCTGTTGGTGGTGATCACTCTATTACTTATTCGTTGTTCAGAGGTTTTGCGAAAAATAATAATGATTCGGGTATTTTGGTTTTTGATGCTCATGCTGATTGTATGCATTCTTTTCATCCTGTTACTCACGAAAATTTTTTGAGGTGTTTGATTGATGAAGGTTTAGTAAATCCTAAAAACGTTATTATTGTTGGTCTTAGAGCTTTTGATGTTGAAGAACGTGATTTTTTGTCTGCTTCAGGCGTTAAAATTTTTTCAATGCTCGAAATTTCTAGGGAGGGTTTGAATGTTGTTTGTGACTCTGTAATGTCTGCTTCTCGTCTTTTTTCTAATCTTTACATTTCTGTTGATATAGATGTTTTGGATCCTTCTTTTGCTCCTGGTACAGGTTATCCTGAGCCCGGTGGTTTGACTACTAGGGACTTGTTGTATTTTCTTCAGCGTTTGAAATTGTTAAATAATATTCGTTGTTGTGATGTTGTAGAGGTTGATGGTTCTGATTTTAAGACTGTTAGCATTGGTGCTAAAATTGTTTCGGAGTTGTTGTAAATGGTTGAGCTTAAGTGGGAGGATTCTAGTGATATGACTCCTGAGCGTGTTGATTATTGGAATCGTAGGAATAATTTTGAGGATGTTTGGAGTTGTGTTCTTCATCAATTGATGGATGAGTCTAGGCTTTCTTTTGATGTTGATTTTCAATTGTTGCAGTCTGATCGTTGTGTTGGTATTTTGTCCACTCGTTTTCCTGATCGTGATGAACTTTCTCCTGTTAAGCCTTATTCTGCGAGATTTCTTATTGTTTACGAGCGTTCTGGTTCTAATGGTATAAATTGTTATCTTCAGCGTTGTGATGGCGAAATTTCTAATCCCGGTATAATCGTTCTTGATAAATTTCTTTCTCCTTTGGAACTGGCCGTAACTTTTTGGGCGCACTCGGTATCTGATGAGTATCTCAAATCTTAATTTTTTGAAGAGTATTCTCCTGCTTCTTTTATAATACCGCTTGCATTTTTTTCTGATGTTTCTAGTATCATTGCTAGTTTTCTTGGCGGTATTTTTTCAATGTCTAATAGTGTAACTATTCCTTTTCTTATGCATTTTTCTGCCTGTTCGGGTCTTAGCTTGTGGTGCATTGTTATAGGGTATATTTTGTTCTTGTCCATTATTGAATCTATTCCTTCGCCTCTCGGGTACCCCCATCCGAACAGTCTTAGACCAACTCCTCTGGCATATGTTAATACTTGCGGGGTGAATTTTGTGTTTGTTGCAAGCATTGGTTTCGTGAAATCTTTTTTCACGTCTAAAAATCTTGCATAAACATACAGCGCTGTTTGTATATGGCTTATTATGAATTCTCTCTGGTGATGTTTGCATTCAACCATTATTTTTTCTTTTTCTTTTTCAGCTATCACATCTATTTCGTGAGGTATTATTTTTCCTTGGATTATTACATCTGTTTGTGTTTTGTATCCTTGGGCTTCCATTAATCTTGCGACGAATTTTTCGAATGCGTACCCTTCATGTCCTCCAAGTCTTAGCATTGCATTTTTCAGGTCGTATCTTGCCGCCAATATTGGCTTGTGCCTTTTCAGCTCTCTGAACGCGTACGAGTATATTGTTTTAGTGTCTATTCCGTTGTATAATTTTCCTCTTATATTTTCTTCTACATTTTTTGCCGTTTCCAGCTCTGCTCCTGCGTGCTGTAATGAATTAAGAACTTTTTTTGGATCGTACGTTTGTGTTGTTCCGTCTATTTTTTTTATTAGTATTTCCACTGCACGCCTCTTTTCTTGTTCATCTTAATGCCTTGTTTTATAAGTGTTGCTTTTTTTGCTCAGAGAACTTAAAAAAATTCTGTTTATTCCTTTGTTTTTGGTATTAGTGTTTTGTATCCTGTTAATTTTTCTAATGGCACGTTTGCTTCTCTTACTTGTCTTGGTGAGACATTGATTAGTGTTAAGTGTCTTATTCTGACATCTTCGAAATAGTCTTCATATTGTGATATCATGTCCGCGATCTCTGCAGGGGATAATCTTTTTCCCGAGCTAGAGTTGTTGTAAAGAAACGTTTTTGGTGTTATTTCTATTACTCGGTCGTCGTCTTCCGTGTAAATTGATGGATTTTTGTCTCCTCTTGTTCTTGTTATTTCTTTTATTATTTTTTGAACTTCTAAAAAATCCGGAGCGTCAACTTCCCAACTATCTAACTCTAGTTCAAAAGGTTGCATCCCGTCGCGATAATGAAACAAGTTTGCACTATGATGTATTAAATATCTTCTTTCGTGAGGGTGCCTTGCACCTCTCGTCACTTGGTGGTTTAGTGATACTATTACTTCTAGTCCTGGCTGGTCAATCTGTCTTGTGTCTGTTAATCTTTTGGCTGTTCTTTTTTCTTCTTCACTTGATGTTGGCTTGTGCACCATTCTTAACTCTGCAATCGTTAGCCCTGAAAATGTTACTGTTTGATACCATTGAGCTTTTTTTGGTAATTGTTTATATCTAATTTGTTGCTCCATTCTAGAAACTAGGTAATTGCTCGCTATTTATATTACTTTCGCAACGAAGTTTTTTATCACTTTTTCCATTCTTACTTCTGGATGGAATATTAGTCCGTACGTGTTGCCTTTTTGTATCATTAATATTTTTTTATTTTTTTCTGACAGTGTTTTGAATCCTTTTGGCAGTGTTATTCCATAATTGTGTAGTTCGTAAACCTCGTATGTTCCTTTATCTAGTATTTGCGACTTTTTTATTTTTATTTTTCTCATTCCTATTTTTTTGTTTCTTGATATTTTTGCTCCGTGAGCTATTCCTATCGCGTGCATTCCCGCGCATATTCCTAGTATTGGTTTTTTGGTTTCTTTGATCCACGACCAGTTGCTATTTTGGTAATTATTATCTTGTATTGGGTTTCCTGATAGAATAATGTGTGTTGCATTTTTCAAATTTTTCTTCGTGACTTTAGTATAATGTTTTACTATGCATTTGCTGGCGGTTCTTGCAATGTTGATTAGTGGCTTTACGAATTCTTCTTCTGATAATTTTTCTGAGCACAGTGATATTATTAGTATCATGTATCAAGCACCTCTATAACGATTCTTCCAGAATTTCCTTCAAACAGTTTATATTCGATTTTTATAGTTAAAGGGTGTTTGAAGCATGGCGCGTTCGTTGTGAATGTTTCGTATTCTCCTCCTTCGCCTGCGGGGTTCAATCCATATTCTTTTTCCCATTTAATGAGTTGTTCTGCATCTTTTTTTGTTATCTTTTTTCCGAGCCATTCTTTAGTGAATGGGTGTGCTGCTACTGCGGAAATATATATTTCGAATCCTTCATTCACTATTTCGCGCAGATATTCATCTTGTTTTTTTTGCCATAATGGGTTGAAGCACCATAATTTTAATTCTTGGCACACTTTTTGTATTCTTGTGGCTTGGTATACTGATGCTATTGCTCCTGTTATAACTCCTTCTATTTTGTATTCTTTTTTTGCTTTTATCAGCGATTTTTTTAAATCTTTTATTTCTTTTTCTTTTACTCCTTTTGTTTTTTGTAATATTATTGGTATTCCTATAGCTTTTGCTTGATATTTCGTTAAAGATATGTTTGGCGTGTGATAGAGGTATGATTCTTGATTTTTTGATGCTATTGTGATTAGGCATACAACTTTATGTTCGTGATATTTTTGTGCTTTCCATAGTGCGTAGCATGAATCTTTGCCTCCTGTGAAGAGTGCTGCGAGTTTCATGTATTTATTGTAAGAGTGCCTAATTTAAATGCTTTGGTGTCACAATATTACTCTAGTAATAAAAGAGAATAATGTGTGAATTAATATTAAGCATTCTCGAGATATACATTCATTGCACTTTTTGGTTTTCGTTCAGTAGTTTCTGGTTTTTCCAAATCTTCTGCTCTTCTTTGTGGATTTTCTTGTATGAGTATCATCTGCCACGTTCCGTTAAGTCTATCTGATAGTTCTTGTGTCGGATGATATGTTCCTTGAGCTTTTATAATATTTCCAGTTTCTAATATTTTTCCTCTATATGTCACTTCTTTAAATCTTCCTGTTCCCGGGAATGGTTCAAATCCTGCGTATCTTTTGTGAAATTCTATTGTCACTTCATTTATCGTTCCTATAATTCCTGATTCTCCTAGCTCATCTTTGCAATGTCCTAAAAAGAATCCATTTTTCGAGTTTGCTTCTATAATTCTTAGTAAAAACCATGCTCCTCTTTGCATATCACAGCTTCCTTGTTCTGCTGGTTGTGACCATTCTCCTTGAAACGTTTTTCCTTTGATGTATTCGTAGATGTTCATGGAGAAGCAAAAGAGTAGTTGTTTTTATTACTTACTGTTTTACAATTGTAACTTTTCTTTCACCATTGCTATAAACTTGTCTGTTTTTCTTTTTAAATCTTCATAATCGTTTCTGCTGAAGTATCCCGCTCGATATTCTGCTTTTGCTTTATTGCTAATAGCATCCTGTACTATATTGGAGTATAATGCATAATGTGGTTGTACAAATCCTTGTTTGATGAGTTCTTGATAAAGTGTTCTGGCATCATCATGCTTCTTTGCTATGGTATTAAGATATTTTGAAGTCAGAGAATCATTTGCTTTGATAATTGAATGGATAAGCATTGCTATTGCAACGGAGTACTTTGTAGAGGAAGTGTATTCTTCTGAGAGAACAATATATTCTGCACCTTTTCTCTAAAGAATTGATTGTTCAAAATGGGTTTGTTCCATATAAAACCTCATATTTTTTCTGTATATCCTGGAGAAATAGCATATTTCGTTCTTTTTTAAATTCTTTTTGTGATAAGATTACTACTGATAGAGTGATATTTGCTTTGTATGAATATTCTGCAGCAAGATCCTGTATTTTTTTTTCTTCTCGAGAATTTCTTTTTTTGATAATGATTAGCAAGTCTATATCACTATCATAGTTTCGTTTCTTTTTCACTGTTGAGCCATATAAAAGTACAGATTGTATGTCAGAATACTTTTTTCTTTTCAGCCCTGCAACAAACTTCTTCGCAACTGATCTTGCTATGCGAGAGTGAAGAGTGAGAAGATGTTCTACTTCAGTAGTAAGAGGTGAAGAAACAAAATCGTAGATTATATCTCTTTTGTTAATTCTTGATGTTTTTACAATTCCAAGTTCTTTACATTTTTGAAGTGCTCGAAACACCGTTGCATGTGAAAGTCCTGTAACTTCTTCTACTGATGAACAACTCCAGTGTCTTGTGGGTGACGATGCAATCGCTTCGAAGACTAGTTTCCAATTTCCCGTTCCCGAGAGGAACATCAGTATATTAGTTCTCATTGTGGACTAATTAGTTCATGTATTGAACTTATATTTAAAGTTTGCGTTTTGTTTTATTAGTAAGCAACAAAAGTAATGTATAGAATAAATCGTTTACTAATATACGTTGGCAGTTACAAAAAATTCTTATTTCTAATTTGGGTTTAATGCCCCGCGAGCTTGCTTCGGGGATAGCAAATTTTCAGGCAATTTTTTTATTAAAAATTAACTGCCGACATTATACTTATGTCTGACATTATATTTTCCCGAAACCGTAGTATAACTGGTCTTTATTATTTTGTTTCACGTCTTAAATTCCAGGTCCCAAATTCCATATCCCAAGTCTCATATCCCAAATCCGCTCGTTACATTCCGTCCATGTTAGGCATTTGTGGTGTTCCTGTATTTTGTGTTGTTGGTCCTCCTGCTATAACGTCATCTATGCGCAGTATCATTTGTGCTACTTCTGAAGCGCTTGATATTGCTTGAGTTTTTATTTTTAGTGGTTCTATAACTCCTGCTCTCCACGCGTCCACTACTTGTCCTGTAAACACGTCTATTCCTGCCCAAGTTCTTCCTTGGTCGTGTGATGCTTTTAGTTCTGCTAGCACGTCTATCGGGTCTAGTCCTGCATTTTCTGCCAGCGTTCTTGGTATTACTTCCATTGCTTCAGCGAATGCTCTGACTGCTAATTGTTCTCTTCCTGATAGTGTTTCCGAGTATAATCTTATTTGTTTTGATAGTTCTACTTCTGGGGCTCCTGCTCCAGCCACTACTTTTCCTGATTTTAGTGATGCTGCAACGTCTCCTAGCGCGTCTGTTATTGACCTTTTTACTTCGTCAACTATATGTTCTGTTCCTCCGTGAACTAGTATTGTTACGCTTTGGGGGTTTTTGCATTCCTCCACGTAGGTCATTACTTGGTCACCTATTGCTTGCTTTCTTACTCTTCCTGCAATTCCTAAATCTTTGCTTGTAAGATCTTGAATGCTTGTAACTATGTTTGCTCCTGTTGCTTTTGATATTGCTTCCATATCGCTTTTCTTTAATCTTCTCGCGGCGTACACTCCGTGTTTTGCGAAGAAGTGTTGAGCTATATCGTCTATTCCTTTTTGCGTGAACACTACATTTGCTCCCGTTTCTAATACTCTGTTAACCATATTTCTCAGCATCGTTTCTTCTTGGTCTATGAATGCTTGCATTTGTGACGGGTCTGTTATTGATATTTTTGCGTCTATCTCTGTATTTTTTATTTCTAAGGCAGTGTCTAGCAGAGCGATTCTAGCATTCTCCACTGTTTCGGGCATTCCAGGGTGTACTGGTTCTTTGTCTAGTATTACTCCTTCTATTAATTCTGTGTCTTCGACGCTTCCTCCGATGCTTTTTTCTATTTTTATTAATTCTTTTTCGTACTGCATTCCTTTGGTTGTTTCTTTTATGACTCTTCTTACTGCATTAACTGCTATTGTTGATAATTTTTCTTTGGAGCTTTCTGCTCCTTTGCCTGTTATTGCTGTTTGGGCTATCTTTATTAGTGTTTCAGTGTCATTTTTCGTTATTGGTTGTGCTATTTTATTTAGTATTTCTATGGCTTTGGTTGCTGCTTGTCTGTACCCTCTTACTATTACTGTTGGGTGTATTTCTTTTTCTAATAATGATTCTGCTTGTTTTAATAATTCTCCTGCTAGTATTACTGCTGTTGTTGTTCCATCGCCTACTTCTTCTTCTTGTGTTTTCGCTACTTCTACTATCATTTTTGCTGCGGGGTGTTCTATTTGCATTTCTTCTAGTATTGTTACTCCGTCATTTGTTATTGTTACTTCTCCCATACTGTCTACTATCATTTTATCCATTCCTTTGGGCCCGAGAGTAGTTCTAACTATTTCGCCCACTAGTTTTGCCGCCATTATATTGTTTTGCTGGGCTGTTTTTCCTGTAGTTCTTTGAGAATTTTCCGGTAATATGTATATTGGTTGCACTTGTTTACTCATTTTCTTACCCCCATTCCTTTCAATGTTATTTTTATGTGTTCTTGAGAATACACTTCGATTTTTAAACCTTTTGGGAATTTTCTCTATTGTACAGCGTAGTATCATATGTTATTGCGGAACACAGCGCCATTTCAACAGAAAGGTGTTTATTAGAATGCAACATTGTACAGTCATGGTCATGTTTAAAGAGGTTGAGACTGCACAAAAATCTCTGTGGCTCTTGTATATTAGAAAAAGGGATAGTCTTTCCATTGAAGATCGCACAAAAATAGAGATGCATCTGAAAAATATTGCTGAAGTTTTGTTCAATAATATTGATACCATCGCGCACATAGTTTCTCTTATTGATTGGAAGAAGAAATCTGGAGTAATTGTAAATTGCGTTCTCAGAACAAAATTCTTACGGGCGGGCTTGACGCGTGGGCTGAACTTGTTGCATAATTCTGTTCTGATAATCTTTTATGCTTACAACTCTCTTTTTTTGTCTTTTATCAAACCATTCTCTTCTAAAAAATCCTGTTTCTACTAGTGTGTCTATGCATTCATTTCTTTCTTCTTGAGCTATAATTCTTAATGATTGATTTGCTTCATGAAAACGTAGAAATAGTTGGTGCAATTCATATTTTTTCATTCCTTGTAGCACATTTACAGGAAATCTTTGTGATAATAGTGCATATGCAACTTCAAATTCTAGAACTCTCAAAAATGCGGTTACGTGTGCTATTTTTTGGTATTTCCACTTCTTATCTGTTTCTTTAATACCTTTTAATCCTTCAATTATTGATGTATATGCTTTTTCAATATACTCTTTGTCAAGAACTCCTGGACGCTCCCCAAAACCTAGCGCCCTGCCTGCTATGTAAAAATCCAGCATCAACTCTCCATCAGTTTTTTCAGTGAATGCCCCATGAAGGGGTTGAAAGCATTTTGCTATATAAATCTTGCTTTCTCTCTCTGAACAAAATTATGAAACAAAAAACTTCTTTTGGGCAACCTTTTTAAACACCTTGGAGTTCTTTATTTTATGGTTGATAAGAAACTTAAGCGTTCCAAGAAGGTTGTTAAGTCTGAAGTTTTGATTGTTGAGTCTTCTGTTTCGTCTAAAAAAGTTGTTGATGCTCCTGTTGAGACTGTTGTTTCTAAATCTTCTGATATTATGTCTTGTCAGCCAGAGATTAATATTGGTATGGTTGGTCATGTTGATCATGGTAAAACTTCTCTTGTTCAGGCTTTGTCTGGTAAGTGGACTGATACTCATTCTGAGGAGTTGAAGAGGGGCATTACTATTCGTCTAGGTTATGCTGATATTGTTGTTTACAAAATTTCTGGAAAGAGCGGTGTTGAGCAGTGGTCTGTCGATCCTAATTCTGGCGGTGTTCCTGCTAGGAAAGTTTCTCTTGTTGATGCTCCCGGCCATGAGTCTTTAATGGCTACTATGCTTTCTGGTGCTAATATTATGGATGCCGCTCTGCTTCTTATTTCTGCTAATGAGGATTGTCCTCAGCCTCAGACTCGTGAGCATTTGATGGCCTTGCAGATTGTTGGCTTGAAGAGTATTATTGTTGTTCAGAATAAGGTTGATCTCGTTTCTGAGGAGCAGGCTTTAAAGAATTATGATCAGATTAAAAAATTTTTGAGTGGCACTCAGTATAATGATGCTCCTATTATTCCTATTTCTGCGAAGTACAAGTTGAATATTGATGCTTTGCTTGATGCCATTCAGAATTTTTCTACTCCTAAAAGGTTTGATTCTGATAAGCTTCAATTTTTTGTTGCTAGGTCTTTTGATGTTAACAAGCCCGGAACTCTTCCTGAGAATTTGAAGGGTGGAATTCTTGGCGGCGTTATTAAGAGGGGTGTTTTGCGTGTTGGTGACTCTGTTGAAATTCTTCCTGGTTATAGTGTTACTGAGAAGAATCAAATTGTTTGGAAGCCTTTATTTTCTGTTGTTCGGGGGATCATTGCTGGTGGCGACAGCATTGTTGTTGCTCATCCTGGCGGGTCTTTGGCCGTTTTAACAACTCTTGATCCTTCGATTGTTGGCAGTGATAAGCTTGTAGGTTCTATTGTTGGCCATTCTGGTGAGCTTCCTAAGATTTTCGAAAAATTGTTGCTGAGTGTTCACTTGCTTGACCGCCTTGTGGGTGTTAAAGATGACCTTGTTATTAGTCCTATTATCCCCGGAGAGTTTTTAATGCTTAACGTGAATTCTTCTGCTACCGTTGGCACAGTTAGAACTTCTTCTAAGGGTAAGGTTTCTCTTGATTTGAAGCGTCCTGTTTGTGCTGATAATGGTTCTCGTGTAGCAATTTCCAGAAATGTTGGTCAGCGTTGGAGATTAATTGGTTACGGAGTGATAGAATGACTACTTTTTAGTGGCGATTAAAACAAAAGATTTATATACTATTGTGTTGAAGCGCATTGTTATGGTTCTTGAACTTATCAGACCGCAACCAACATTCACGATCAATAACGTGCCAGTTTACGGTTCATTGAATTGTTCAGCTTCTTCGCCGAATGAGTTGAATTCTCTAGAGTCTTTTGATTATTGTCGAAAACAAGGTTTAGTTTTACAAAGTGCTGGTCACGCTGTTGTTGTAAGAACAGCTTTTTTTGATGATGCGAATGGTGTTAAGAATGTTGATCTTGATTACAGTGATGAGTATCAAAAGTTGGGAACTCTAGCTTTGGCGTATAGTGATGGTTCTGGAATTGTGAGAGTTTTCGCAGAGCTTGATTCTAGTGCTGAATGTAGAGAACTTTTAAGAAAAGGTTTAGAAGCTCACGTTGCAGGTACTGAATTATTCCTGCCT
>JACQMS010000023.1 GCA_016203445.1 Candidatus Woesearchaeota archaeon | reverse complement strand
ATTCTAGTGCTGAATGTAGAGAACTTTTAAGAAAAGGTTTAGAAGCTCACGTTGCAGGTACTGAATTATTCCTGCCTGTGACTGATTCTCTTGTCGCTCGATTGTTAAAAAATGGTAGAAAAACAAAACCTCTTGAAAGTAGTCCACTCCGGGCATCAACAGTAGAGAGAGTTGGTGGTTCTGAATACTCAACAAGTGATTATAATATCGCACTTTTTGGTAGCCAAGAAATCGCAGAATTGAATGCTTCATACCTCCGAGCAAGAGGGAAACAAACAGGGTTCAGTTATGACTTCACTAGAGAACAACTCGAGGATATGCTCAATGGTAAAGAAGGTCATGTTCACGTTCGGCCTTGCTCGTTGTGTGGCGGCAACTACGGCGACATCGACGACGTGGACGCCGACAGCGTCTTCTATTATCTAGGCCGTGCGCGTGGTACGTCCGCGTCGTAGGCAAAAAACTTTTCCACAGGAAATGAAGGTTGTTTTTCTTCTAATCAAATCAGTTCATCACAGCCATTCTTTCTTGTGAAAATACAAATATAATAGTAATCCTGCTAGTAGCATTAGCGCTATTGCTTGGTAGAATCCTGTTTGTAATTCTAGTTGCGGTGCGTGTCTGAAATTCATTCCGTAAACGCTTGCTATAAATGTTGGTATCATTACTAGTAGTGTTAACGCTGTTAAGTTTTTCATTATTGTGTTGAGGTCGTGAGTGCTTTTCGCTAGTTTGTTTGATAGTGATGTTTCATATAGTGTTAGCGCGTCTTTTAGCATGTCTCTTTGTGTCGCTATTATTGTTATTTGATGGTGGAACGTGTCGTAAACGTCGTCTAATAATCTTAATGTTTTTGGTGATACATCTATGGTGACAAGTCCTTTTTTTATCAGGAATATTATTTTTGCTGTTGACCAGAATCTTCTTCCCATCGCGGCAAGGTCTTTTCTTAGCGCTAACAATTTTGTTATTGGGTGGTTGTTTTGTTCTGTTAGTATGTATTTTTCTATTTCTACTATGTCGTCTTCTGTATTTCTTAAAACGTCATAATTTTCTTGGACATCCCTGTCTAAAAATTCGTATAATATTCTTCCTATGTTTCTTTCGTTTTTCGGCCAGTGTTTTATGTCTTCTCCTATTTCTTTGAAGAATTCTTCGTAATTTTTCAGCGGGTGGGGCAGTATTGTTATTAATGCATTCTTTTTTATTATGAATAATATGTTTGTTTTTCTTATAGTTCCATAATTATCTATGTAGTAGTCTACCATTACGAATTGTAGTGGTGTTGTTGTGTACCTTTTCGAGCGTACTTGTCTTTTGTAATCTATGAACAGCTTGGGTTCTACTTCGAAGTCTTCGCTGACTTTTCTTATTTCTTCTGTTGATGGGTTTTCAACAAATATCCATACTGTTTCTTCTTTTGGATACTCGCTTGATTCTTTTGTAATCACGCTTCCTGTTTTTTCTAATGCTAGGTATCTTAACATCCGCTTGCGGGTTTTTGTTGATATTATTATACCTTTCTATCTTTCTATTCTAGAAATTCTTAAAAACTGTTAGGTATACCTGCGTTCATGCTCCTTGTTGATGTTCACTGTCATATTCATTTGTGTCCTAATCCTGTTGGCGTAGTTTCTGATTCTTTTGCTTTGGGCGTTAAAAAGATAGTTACTGCGGGTCTTGATTTTGATAGCAATTTGAAGTCTCTTAGTCTTTCTGATGGTTCTTCTTTTGTTAGGGCTTCTATCGGTCTTCACCCTACGGTTCTTTCTGATGATTGGAAGCGTCATGTTGATTTGGTAACTCAGCAAATTTTGAAGAATAGTGATAGAATTGTTGCTATTGGAGAGATTGGTCTTGATTATACTGTTGATTTTTCTAAAGATGTTCAAAAAAATGTTTTTGTAGAATTTTTGTCGCTTGCAGAAAATATTGGGCTTCCTGTTGTAGTTCATTCTAGAAAGGCAGAGTTTGATGTTTTGGAAATTCTTGATTCTAGGAGTGTCAAGCATGTTATTCTTCATAGTTTTGGCGGTCGCATATCTCTTGTTAAGCGTGCTGTTAATTCTGGTTTTATGTTTAGTATTCCTTCAAATATTGATCGTTCTTCTCACTATCAGAAAATTGTTGAAGTTGTTCCTATTAGTCAGATTCTTACTGAGACTGATGCTCCTTACCAGTCTTCTGTCAAAGGTGTTCCTAGTGTTCCTGGTGATGTTGCAAAATCTATTCCTGTTATCGCAAAGATTAAAAACTTGACTCCTATAGAGACTGCCAATAATATTTTTATGAATTATACTAGGGTGTTTAAGAACTAAGAGAGGTGTTCTATGAAGGAGGTTGTTACAATTTTTTGATCAAACTTTAGACAAGTTTGCCAGTGACCAGTGCTATACTCACACTATTCTTCTAACTGTCTGCCCCTCTTGTGTGTCTGATACTTCGTATCCTAGCGCGCGTAGTTTTGCTCTTGTTTCGTCTGATTCTTTCCATTTTTTTTCTGTTCTCGCTATTTCTCTTTTTCTTATGAGTTCTTTAACTTCTTGAGGTATATCTTCTTCTTTTGCTTCTTCTAACTTTAGTCCTAGTATTTTGTCAAAGTGTAGTATTGCTTCTCTTTTTTTTCCTGCTCCTATATTTTCATCTTTTATCAGCATCCACATTATTGATAGCGCTTTTGGCGTGTCTAAATCGTCGTTAATCGAGTTTTCGAATTCTTCTTTGTACTTTTTCCAATCTCCATTATTGCTTCCTGTTTTAAAGTCTACAACGTAATTTTTTAATTTTGTTAGTGCCGTTCTTGCTCCTGTTAGTGCTTCCCAGCTGAATGTTAGTTTTGACCTGTAGTGTGCGGTAAGCAAAAGGTATCGATAATCGATTGGGTCGTATCCTTTTTCTCTTATGGTTGCGAGTGTTATGAAGTTGTCTCCGCTTTTTGCCATCTTTTCAGAATTTTCAACGATGAGAAACTCATTATGAATCCAGTAATTCACGAATTTTTTTCCTGTTGCTCCTTCTGCTTGAGCTATCTCGTTGGTGTGGTGTACTTGTATGTGGTCTACTCCTCCGCAGTGTATGTCGAATTGTTCTCCTAGGTATTTCATTGCCATTGCTGAGCATTCTATGTGCCATCCCGGGAATCCTTTGCTCCATGGTGATTCCCATTCCATGTCTCTTTTTTCTTCTTTTGGTGAGAATTTCCATAGTGCGAAGTCTGCCTTGTTCTTTTTTCCTTCAATAAATTCTACTCTGGCTCCTTCTTTTTGTCCTTCTATGTTTAGTCTTCCTAACTCTTCGTAATTTTCAAACTTTTTAGTGTTGTAATACACTCCGTCTTCTGGTATTATGTAGGTGTACCCTTTATTTTCTAATTTTTGTATTAGCGCTACTTGTTCTTTTATGTGGTCTGTTGCTCTGCACCACACGTCTGGTTCTATTATGTTTAGTGCTTTTATATCTTTTTTGAATTGTACTGTGTAAAACACTGCTACTTCCCAAGCTGTTTTTCCTTCGCGCTTTGCTCCTTTTATTATCTTGTCTTCTCCGGTGTCTGCGTCGCTTGTCATGTGTCCGACGTCTGTTATGTTCATCACATGTTTTATTTTGTAATCGTTCATTTTTAGTGCTCTTTTTAGTATGTCTTCGAATACGTAAGCTCTTAAATTTCCTATATGCGCGTAGTGATATACTGTTGGTCCGCAAGTGTATAATCCTGCGTGGCCTTTTTTTATTGGCTTGAATATTTCTAAACTTCTTGTCAGTGTATTGTACAACTTTAACGGTTCTGTCATGTGTATGTAAAAAATATGATTAGTTAAAAAAGCTTTCCCTAGAAAGTCTTAAATATAATCTTCTATCGTCAAGTTCTATGAGCTTGTCGTCTATTCAGAGGTTTGAGCTGAAAAAGTTTGTTAAGAATTTGGAGTTTCGTCGTGGTAGTCATACCGAGCTTGTTTCTGTTTATGTTCCTTCTGGTTATGAGCTTTCAAAAGTTATTAATCATTTGCAACAGGAGCAGGGTACTGCTGTTAATATTAAGTCTGCAGGCACTAGGAAAAATGTTATTGATGCTTTGGAGAGGATGATTCAGCATTTGAGGTTGTATAAGGGTACTCCTCCTAATGGTCTCGCGGCTTTTTCGGGAAATGTTGCTGAGCGTGAGGGTCAGAGTGATGTTCAGGTTTGGAGTGTTGAACCTCCTATTCCCGTTAAGATGAGGTTGTATCGTTGTGATAAACAGTTTGTTTTGGAGCCTTTGCAGGAGCTTTTGGATGCTAAGGAAGAGTATGGTCTTGTTGTTATGGATCGCAGGGACGCCACTATTGCTCTTCTTAAGGGTAAGGCTATTGTTATATTATCAAAGACTCACTCGCATGTTCCTGGAAAGTTTAAGACGGGGGGTCAAAGTGCGAGAAGATTTGAGAGACTGCGCGATATTGCCGCTCACGAGCATTATGTTAAGGTTGGTGATTATATGAAAGAGCAGTTTTTGTCAAGGCCTAATCTTAAAGGTATTATTCTTGGAGGTCCCGGTCCTACTAAGAATGATTTTTATGATGGTGCGTATATTACTAATGATGTTAAGAAAAAAATTATTGCTGTCAAGGATATTACTTATACTGATGAGTTTGGAGTTCAGGAATTGTTGGAGCGTTCTCAGGACACTCTTGCTGATGAAGAGGTTGCTGATGAGAAGAAGATAATGTCTAAATTTTTTGAAATGCTTGCAAAACAGTCAACTCACGTATCTTATGGTAAGGATCACGTTCGCAAGGCTTTGGAGATGGGCGCTGTTGATACTTTGTTATTATCTGAGGATCTTGATGATTCTGTTATCGAGGAGTTTGAGCAGATTGCTAAAAGTATGGGTTCTTCGATAAAAATTATTTCCGTGGAAACTCGTGAGGGTGCTCAGCTTCGCGATATTGGGAAGATTGCCGCGATTTTAAGGTATCAGATTGAGTGAACAGCAACGCTTTTAAAACGGTGTAATACTCTTATTCATTGTCGTAATGGTTAGCGAAAAATGTTGAACGATTTTTTCGGGACGGTAGCTCAGCCTGGGAGAGCACACGACTGAAGCTCGTGGTGTCGAGAGTTCAAATCTCTCTCGTCCCATTTTTCTTTACTTGAACTGTAGAATCTACTATCCAAATAGTATACTTTTAATGAAAGTTTACTATTGCAATAGAAAACTTTAATTTTACAAAATACTCCATGAATACCAGTAGAATAACTATTTGTTTCAATAACTCTAAGTCTTTGACTAAAACACAATAACTTGTTTAATTACTCAGAAATGTGAAGCTTCGCGCTTTAGCGCGTGAGCGCAGCATTTATGAGTTCAAATTTCGCACTTTTAGTGCGAGGAGAGTAAAGTTGCAGACTTTAGTCCGTGGATACTTGCGATGTTCTCATCGCAAGCTCCGAGTCGTAGACGAGGTTGGCTCCGAGCGTGCGAAATTTGTTACTGAATTATGCTTCTAGTAGCCATTTCCAGAGTGGTGTGTAGTGGATTTCTTTTTCTTGTTTTTCTGTGTTTTTTGTTAGAATAACTAGTTTATTAGTTTTTTTGAATTTTTCTTTGAATTCTAGTAGTGCTTTAATTTCTCTTTCATTTATTTCATCAGTATATGTTACATTTATTGCTGTTATTGATTGATCTTGGTTTTTTATTATGAAATCTACTTCTCCTTTATTCTTCCAGTAGTATGGTTCTTTTTTTCTTCTTTTTAGTTCTATGAGCACTGTGTTTTCAGCGAGTTTTCCTTCATCTTTTGAGTGTATGAAGCTTACTGCGTTTCTTAGCCCGTTGTCTATGCAGTAGATTTTAGACGGTAGTGTCTTTTGTTCTTTGAAAGAGTAGGAGAAGTGGTCTATTGTGAAGAAGAGGAATGCTTCTTTGAAATAAGAGAGGTAATCTTTTATTGTGTCGTATGACAGTTTTAAAGCGTTTCTTACATTTCTTAATGAAATTAGTCCTGTGAAATTTGTTGAGAAGAAGAGTGCTAGATCCTTTGCTTTTTTACTATTTAAGTTATATCTGTCAACTATGTCTTTGTAAAGTATGTCATCAAAGTATTGTTCCAGAATTTTTATTTTGTAGGGTTCTGATTTAAGGGGTATTTCTGGGAATCCACCTAGTAAAATGTATTCTGTTAGGTTTTTAAGAAGTAAAATCTTTGTTTTTTCAAGAATAACTCCTTTAGCTAAGTTTTCCTTATTTATTTTTATATCTTTGAAAGTCAAGAATTCTTCAAAACTGAGTGGGAATACTTCAAAAGTAATATTTCTTCCAGTTAGTAGTGTGGAATATTCTTTTTTGAGAAGATAAGATGATGATCCGCTAATTATGAATTTATCATTTGTTTTAAGATCATATTTTTTTCTTATCCATGACTCCCAATCTTTTTTTCTATGAATTTCATCAAAGAAAATGAATGCTTTATTATTATAATTCATATGCTCTCTATAAGATAAATAAATGTCGTCAAAGCTGTCTTTTTCTAATTTTTTATCTTCTAAATTGACAAATAGTATTTGTTTAGGATTTATGCCTGTTTTCAACAAGTTTCTAATTATTTGATACATTAACGTGCTCTTACCAGAACGCCTAATTCCTGTAATAACTGTAACTTCTCGGATATTTACAGAATTCACCAAATCCGTATAACGCGGTCTAGATTTGCCTGATAATTCTGCAATTAATTCTGTATTTTCCCACCAAGGATTCCACTCAATCAGCTTTGCAACTTCCATGTTACGTTAGAATGTAACAACCAATATATAAATGTTACGTTTAAAAGTAACATTTAATTAGTACTGGTATTGTTGCTGTTTTTGGGATAAACACTAAAACAATCAACAGTATTCCTGTTGTTCGAGTAATACACGACTCGGTACAAGGACTAGAACAAATAGTTAAAGAACTAAAACTTCCATTTGATAAAAACAAAATTAGAGAATTTAAAGTCAATGATTTTTAAATTATATATAAAAAGCTCAATACTTATCCTTTCTTGAAGTATTCACTTTTTGATGAGTGCCTTGCACGACTTTTAGAATTTGTAAGTCACGAGCAGCAATGCTGCGACTTGATCCTTTTGGTGCTTCGTTGATTGTTATGATGAGTTGGTTTCTTGGAGTGTAAAGTTTTCCTATCTCGAAGAACCCTTCTTTTCTTCTTGCTTTATCACTGTTTTTCCTTTTGTCACTTCCTTCCACGTTTTTTGTCCAGTGGTGAGTTCTTGTATTGTTTTATTTATTTCTGTTAGTGGTATTCTTATTTGCTCTGTGCTGTCGCGGTCTCTTATTGTTGCATCTTTTTTGTCTAGTGTCTCGAAATCTATTGTTATGCAGTGTGGTATTCCTTGTTCGTCTGCTCTCGCGTATCTTCTTCCTATGCTTCCTGACCTGTCGTAAACCGCGTTGAAATCTTTCTTTAATATTTCGTAAACTTCTTCTGCTTTTTCTTCTAGTTTGTTTACTAGTGGGAATACCCCTATTTGTACTGGTGCCATCCATGGCGTGAATTTTAGTACTTTGTTTCCTCTTTGTAAATCGTCGGTGTATGCGTTGTCTGTTATTGCGTATAGTGTTCTGTCTGTTCCGAATGCTATTTCTAGTATGTGTGGTTTTACCTTGCCTTTTTCTGTATTCATTATTAATTCTTTTCCTGAGTGTTTTTCGTGTTGTTTTAGGTCGTAGTCTGTTCTGTCGTGTATTCCGCAGAACTCTTCCCATCCTAGCGCGTTTGTATTTATTTCCAGATCCCACGCGTCTGATGCGTAGAACGCTTTTTCGTCTTTTTTGTGTTGTCTGAACCTTATTTTTTCTTTTGGTATCCCCATTTGTGTGAATAATTCTTGTGCTACTGCCAGTGTCCACGCGTAAGCTTTTGTTCCTATATGCTTTTTGCTTAGTGCTTTGTCTAGTGTTGTTTTTTCTGCTTCTTTTTCTTCTTCTTGTATTTTTGCGGTGTAAAAATTGTACTCGTTGTTTTTTACTTTTTCGTACTGCTCAAAATTATTTTTATCTTCAGGGTTTATGAAGTATTGTCCTTCTGCTTGTGTGAATTCTCTCATTCTTATTATGAACTGTCTTGGGCTTATCTCGTTTCTGTAAGCTTTGCCTATTTGGAATATTCCAAATGGTAGTTTGTCCCTGAAATGTTTTGTGTACCTCAAGAATGGGAGGTATGTTGTTGTTGCTGTTTCTGGTCTGTTGTATGATTCTGTGTCTGTTCCTATTGTTGTTTTCATCATTAGGTTTTGTTGTCTTGTTTCTCCCGGTAGTTGTGTTCCGCAGTTTTGGCACTTGAACTTTTTTTCTTTTATTAGTTTGTCTGCTCTGTATTGTGCTTTGCATTTCGTGCATATCACTACTGGGTCTGTGAATCCTTCTAGGTGTCCTGATGCTTTCCATACTATTGCCGGCATTACTGTCGGGCATTCTACTTCCCAAAAATCGTATTTTGTGAACACTTTTCTTATCGTGTTCTCAACGTTATTCTTCAGTCTTTTTCCTAGGGGCCCGTATGTGTAAAATCCTGCTATTCCTCCGTATATTTCTGGTTCTGGCCCGTACACGAATCCTTTTTGTTGCAGGAATGTGCATAATTCTTCGAATGACAATCCTTTTTTTTTATCGTTCATATATTCAATACTTCTTGACTGGTATAAAAAAGTATTTGTTTTTTGTACGTAGAAATCTTAGAGCCCTACTCTAAGCTTTCCACGTACCAACCATTGACTACAGTTTTTTTATCTTTTCTTCATATCTTTCAGTCACTGTTTACTGCTTTATTCTTTTCTTTTTACTGATTGTTTCAAGATGGTTTTGTGGTGTGATGACTAGTTTTCCTGTTTGTTGTTCTATTTCTTTTCTTGCATTTCCTGCAATGGTTCCTCCTCTTTTCGCAACTTTTCTGCTTTCTTCAAATTGTTTAGGGTTTTCTTCTTTTGATATTTCTTTTGTTGCAACTTCTGCGAGCATGTTAAGAACTAATTCTACATTGCTCATGTTGTCTCTTAAATTTTCTTTTTTCAAATTTTTGAGTTTTTTATACTCTTTGACTGTTAAATCTGACCATGCATTTGTTATCTCGTTTGTGAGGATTGCAAATTCTGATGTTTTTTTTATTCCTACTCTTTCCCATTCATCAGTCAGTTCTTTTCGGACCTCAATGGTTTTTAATCTTTGATTGATCCACTCTTTTGAGTATCCTTTGCGCAGATACGTCTTCATAGCCCTATCAAAAGCTAACTCTGGATCGTGGGTCTCATCGATTCGTTCATTTCCTATTTTTGCGAGCCAGAGCTTGAAAGGTTCTGCTTTCTTTGAAGGGATTGATTGGATTAATCTTAAGAGAAGTTCTGTATCCGCACAATCGGTGTCATATCTTTTGCCATCTGAAGATAATAATTTCAGTTGTACGATTTTCTCGTACATCTCAAAACCTTCTTCTTTTAACTTTATTTTAAGATCAGACCAATACCTTCGAGGTATTGAGCTGTCGGTTAGTACTTCAATAACATCAATAATTGAAAAGAACCACTTTTCCTTTGTGTCATCCCACTCCACACGAACTTTCTTGTTCTCGAACAGTTTTATTGCATCTTTTTCCATCACACAACACACTTTTCTTCGCATTTATAAGCTCTTTGTCGGAATGTCCAGTGACCAGTGAAATGAACATTATTAACAATTTTTCTATGATTTATATTTATCTTTGATATTATATTTGTATTTATACCAGAAAAGGTGCCAAAAAGAAAGTTCTGAAAAATGAAAACTAAACAATCTATTCGATAATATTGCAATACAAAGACCATTATAACAATCAGTTAGCCAACACGAACTCTGATAGTGAAACCAAATTAGTAATATTATTGCAAGGGAAAAACTACCAAAAAATAAATAAACGTGATTTATTATATCGATACGTGACCCGTTGAGATATAAGAATGTTAATATTGCAAATATCCCTGTTAATAATCTATAAACTGAGGCAGAAACATCCTTATTCATCAATTCTAATTCCTTCAGTCGCAAAGCAAGTATATTTCTTTCTTTGTCAGATTTATTTCAAAATTGGGTTTAATACCCCGCGGCTTGCCGCGATTTTCTGCAACCCTATTTTGAAACGTCGGCAATAAGCCATTTGCTGATAAAAATAGTGGCTTATTGCTGATCGTGATCAAAAATGAAATT
>JACQMS010000025.1 GCA_016203445.1 Candidatus Woesearchaeota archaeon | reverse complement strand
TGCAAAGGTTTTGATGCATCAATAACAACATCAGACATCTTTCTCTCAGGAATACCGTACTTTCTAAAAACAGGTATTACAACCTTCTTAACATATTTTGGAGGGCTGTGATAAGTAGTTTCCCTGCGCTCAAACTGAACCTTTTCAGAAATATTCATAAAAATCTTGAAGTCGCACAAATCAGCGATATATCTCCTATAAAATAGGAGGTAGCCCTCAACTATTATCACCGGCTTAGGAGAAACAATGGTGTGGCCGACACATCTGCCAAACTTTTTAGAATATTGAGGCATTCTTGCACGCCTGCCGGATTTCAAATTCTTAAGAACATTATAAAGCTCCTCAAATTTTAGGTTTGAAGGTCTGTCCATATCTTTGAATCCGTGGCTGACAAAAGTTCTCCTATTCATATCAATAAAAAAATCGTCAAGCTCCACGTGCAAAGAATCAGGAAGTATCGAAGAGAGCCATGAAGCAACAGTAGATTTTCCAGAGCAAGAAGGACCAACGACAGCGATCAAAATTGGTTTCATGATCTCAGGACGGAAAGAGCCTATTATTATAGCTTTCGATTTTACCAATCGAGAACGCCAAAGAACACGAGTTAAAACACCGTTAAAATGTCAAGAACCGCCGGGCTAAAGCCCGGGGAGTGAGGTTCTTGATCATGATCAGAAACCGCCTTCTTACTCCGAGCTGAAGCGGAGAGATTGCGAATGGCGGTTTCTTACATTTCAACAATATTTTCTTACCCCAAACTATTGCGTTCTCTTTCTAAAGTGGTAATAAAAGTTTAAATAGCAACCAACGATTTTCAACTAGTTCTGCTTGTGATTCGCGGATAAATTCTTCACCTGAAGAACATAAAACAGTTAACTATTAAAAAAACCGGGGTGGTTATAGTGGATAAAAGAAAAGTTGGAATGTTTGTAATTCTCAATGTTTTATTTCTGATAATGCTAGCAGTATATGTATACGCTGTCGCTCCCGTAATAACTCTTAGCACTACTGCAACTACTCCCGGGAATAATACAATAATTGCTGGAACGAGGTTTATATCGCTTACAACTGATACGGCGGCAAATGTAACATATACAATCATGAATTTCACTGGGGGGAACGTTACGACTAACCTTACAAATTCAAGCGCCACCGGGCATAATTTTACGTGGGTTACAACAAATGGCTCATATCCTTACGGGGTTTATAACATTACTATACGGGCAACAAATCAGACAGATACATCAGAGTATACAACTATTGCAAACGTAACAGTGGATAATCTAGCTCCAAATGTCACTACTACAAATCCTTCATCTAGCGCTAATTTGTCTGGAAGCATTAACATAACAGCTAATATAACAGACAATTCTCCATTCAGATCAGTATTGTACTCAATAATGAACAAGACCAATGGAGAACTCCTTGCAAACCTATCAGCGACCCAAAGCGGGAATGTTTGGAGCACGTTGTGGGTAACGTTAAACAATGCAACATTCCCTGACGGAGTATACAACATATCGATAAATGCTACAGATACGGTAAACAATAGCAATTACAGTGCAAGCACCATAGGTTCGTTAACTATTGATAACACTGCGCCGGTGATTAAACCATTAACCCCTGCACAGAGTTCTAACATAACTGCGGGGACAAACACTATAAATGTTACTGTAACTGATGCTACAACGGCAGTCGTGAGTGTAACATTCTTTGTGTTTAACAGTTCAGGAAATCTTACGCAAACATTATCTACAACAAGTAACGGAAGCAATTACACCGCTTCATGGAACACATCCAACACTACACTCTACGTTGACGGTGTGTATAACATATCTGTGAATGCATCTGATACATTGAATAATATAAGATATAATACTAGCGTGATAAGGGTCAGTGTTGATAACACGATGCCTAGCGCAACATTCTTAACGCCTGCGGCAAGTGCAAACATTTCAGGTAATGCTACCATAAATGTTACGATAACTGATGTTACAACGCAGGTAAATGTTGTAACGTTCAGAATAGTAAACAGCGCCGGAGCAATAGTTTACAATGCTACGCCTTCACAGGGGGGCAATAATTATTCGTTCACGTGGGCAACGGCTAACGGAACGTATGCTGATGGAACATACAATATATCGGTAGTATCAAATGATACTGTTGGTAATTCAAATACTACGATAAGAACTGTAACGGTTGATAACACTGCACCAGTAGCACCAACGCCTGTAAGACCTGCGAACACTGCAAACCTTTCAGGAAGCGTTAATGTTAGCGTAACGGTAACTGATGCTACTAGCGGAGTTTCAACAGTGCAGTTTGGGATAGTTAACAGCAGTGGGGCAACAGCCGGAACATGGTTGAACGCTTCAAGGGCGGGTGATGCGTGGAGTGCCACTTGGACTACAACTTCTTTCGCTGATGGAACATACAATGTATCGGTTAACATAACTGACAGTGCAGGAAATTTAAGAAGCAATACTTCCGTGATGACTGCCGTAGTGGTTGACAACACTGCGCCAGCAATAACAGGGCAATTGGCAACTGCCAGCACTACTGCATTGTCATTAACAGTAACGTGGAATGCGAGCGAGTTGGTTAATGGAACGCTGAGATATGGAACAAGCTCGTCAGGCCTTCCGAACTCTTCGGGAGTTACGACTTTCAGAAACAATCATACGGTGACGATAACTGGATTAGAAGACACGACGCTATACTACTATAACATAACTGGCTGCGACAACGCGGGCAATTGCAATACTTCAGGACCATTCAATGCAACAACAAACCACGTTGCAGATAGAGGTTCTGGAAGCGGAACATCGTCAGCCACGTCAAGTAGTGCGACAACAGTCACTATATCAACATTGAACACTGTTGGAGCAACAGTTGCAAGAACTTTCACGACGGTTAACGAAAAGGTAACATTGGCAAACCTTCCAGGAACTCTAGGAACTCATTCTGTAACTTACAAGAGTGCTGATGAATCAACAAAGACGGTAACTGTAGAAGTTGCAAGCACTCCAAAAACGTTACAAATAAGTCTTGGAGGATCGGAAAAAGTTGACTTGAATGATGACAATACTTACGACTTGCTCGTAACACTAACATCATTCGTTACAGCAACAAACTTCCAGCTAAAGTTCGAAGTTTTGGACAGCACGCAACTCGTAACGCCAGTAGTTGCGTCAGCTGAGACTACGAGCAGTGCGGCAAGCACTGAAGAGTCGAAAGATGTAACAGCTCCAGCACCAGAAGAGAAAAAGACTGGAACTAGTCCAACTGGAGGCGCGGCAACAACAGCTGAAGGTGCGAGCGGTGGTCTGGGAGGAGGAACGTGGGCAATAATATTAATAATAGTATTGCTGGCGGGATGGTTCGGCTGGAAAAAGCTAGGAAGGAAAAAGTAAATTTAAAGTCCGATTAAACAAACGGCAAGTTTTCCTTGCCGTTTTTTTGTTATTTTTGATTCTCGTTGGTATGAGTCACTATTTTGAATACTTTGCAATTTGCTTCCAATTCTTTTTTTGCATCAGGCTCGCTATTTGTAAAGGAGTATAATGTGCTTCTCTTCTATACTTTTCTATCCAATATAATTTACATTAAACTTTTGGCATAACGACCTCTCAAGAAGAATAATGTTTACGCCAAGGTTGTTGATATTATTTGTTGTGTGTTAGTAGAAAATTAATAAGGAACTTCTATTTTTATCATTTCACCGATTTTTTCGAAGTGTTTCTTGTTCCTCGTAACAATCGTGTTCATCTTATTCGCTAATGCACAACCAGCTATTAGAGAATCTGCGAAAGGAATTTTTTTTGAACGAATTATCTCGCCAGAAATTTTAGAACTTTTCTGATCAAGATTTATAACGCTAAGTGCGTTTAATAAGTCATATATTGCTCTCTCTTCTTCAGAATTTGAAGCAGATATTCCTGCAAATAATTCAACTTCCGTGATGATAGAGTAATATGCCAAAAAGTCTCCTTTGTAAACTCCTGAGAAAAATTTGATTGCTTCAGGAACGCCATTCAACAAATCTATTATGATGTCTGTATCAATCAGTACTAATTTTTTGATCATCAAAATCCCTCCAAGAAGCTCTAATTTTGTCAACATACTCTATACCTGAAGGTTTATTCTTCCAAATACCAAAAGCACGCTCAAAAGGATTTTTTTCCGATTTTCTAATAATGATATTATCACCTTTCACAATTGCAACAAGTTTATCACCTACCTTTAGGGGAATTCTTCTTCTGATCTCTCTACCAAGAGTTATCTGATAATTCCTAGTGACCTGCACAGACGCCATATTCCACCTATTACTATCATAGTTGGTTTTATATATAAAACTATTCTTTTTAGGCATTCTGAATTTTACCTTTAGAATTTTCATAAGATAACTACTCTCCAATCTTTAGGAATTCTAACAATGTTCTGCGACGATACAACAGTTCTAGAGCTTCTGTCAACAATTATAACGCCGTCAGAAGGAATTTTAATATCAACGGGCTTTTTAACACCATTCAAAAAAGCACAAAATTCAGAGTAATGCATAGTGAGAACTTTGTATTCGTCACTCCCAACATCAACAACAGTAATCAAAGTCATGAAAATATCAAAGACGAACTTATTAAGAAAACTTTCGCAAGAAAAGCCGGAAAAACGAGCATAAAACCCGAAAGTATTACGAATTTACCGGAAGAAATTTGTAAAGCACCAAGAAAACCGTAAATATTACGGATTTTTCGGAATTTCTTACTTCCTCAAAAGAAGCTCTTTCAGAGGCCTGAATTTTCTATCAATATGAATTGGTTCTTCTACAACTTTGCCTTTGATTTTGTACACTTTATACACGCAAGCACCATTCGAGCTAGTTAATATTTTGTAATTATCTCCTTTTACCATGAATGCAGAACAATTTTCCAGAGCAATTGCTACACCTCCATGAGCATTCATCATTTTTCTCAAAGATGATCTCCTATCACGTTCAACATCGTAATGCGGACAAGCCATAAGCCCGTGAACAATGTCAAGCCCTCGAAGTTTAATTAAAGGATTTCTTCGATCAGAAAATTTCATCGAATCACTATTTCCGTATTGAAACCAGCAAATTGCTCCTGCACTAACTCCTGAAAGTACAACTCCTCGCTTCATTGCATCTTTTAAAATATTATCAAGACCATATCGTCTCCACGTTTTAAGCATTCTTAGAGTGTTACCTCCTCCGACATAGATAATATCAGAACCAAATACTTTTTCTTCAATATCCCGTCTTGAGGGGCTTTTTCTAATAAGATATAAAACTTCAGTATGACAACCAAGTTTTTTCCCAAAATAATTACTCACAACATCACAATACAAATCGCTATCACCGCTAGCAGTAGGAATAAACAAAAGTTTGGGATGTTTCTTTCCACTAAACTTTACTATTTCTCGATCAATACTTTCGGTTTCAATATTGGTTCCAGGTCTACCAATCTCTCCACCACCAACCGCGATAATTTTCACTCTCTCACCTGCTGTCATAATCTCTCCAAGTATGCTTGCACTTTTCACACTTGAAAAACCTTGTTGAAGGCTCATCAGCACTTCTAGTCTGAACATCCCAAAAAAAGGCTTTTTTATGGCCGCACCTATCACAATCAGCATCACCCAGAGGTAAAGTGTTGACAGTACTCTCATCCACAATTTCCAAGCTTTTCTTCTCAGAAGATTTCTGAGTAATCTTTGTGGGGGCGTCCTTGGCTTTAGCACCACAACGGGAACAAATAAGAGTTCCAGACTTGGGCAGTAGTATAGACCCGCATTTTTTACAAAACATTAAAAAACACCTCCAATAACGCTTAAGAGCCAAACAGCTCCAACCTTAACCCAGCCAATATAAGGAATCCAAAGCCACGCCCTGCCGATAATTTTATCCCTGGAAATATTCTCTTCAAAATACCAAATTTCACAATGATTATTATCACCATTGGTTGTAACAGAGTCAACACCAATCTTTATAACTCTGTGAATAACTGGGTAAGGGGTTACACCGCCATTATCAGCAACGATAACATCACCAACCTTAATATTTTTCGGAGAAGCAAGAACCATAACATCACCCTTGCTAAACCCGTTTTTTAAATTAAAATTTTCGAAGTCCTCTTTAGAAATATTAAATGAAGAATAAAAATCCTTCTGAAAATTGTACTTATCAGAAAATTTTTCTTTGCAAAGAGAAGAGTTCCACCAGTCATCAAAATTATTCGTTGAGTGAACCATTGATGAAGAAATAACCGCAACAATAGGTTGTGAAGAACCAAGAAATACTCCGAGAACAGGATACGCGATAAAACGAATAAAAATGCTTGACACCACGAGAAACGCAAGGATGGAAAGCCAAGAATCATCATACCACAAAAAATTCCAAAAACGCCTAACAACCGATTTTTTTCCAGAAATTTTACTAAAACTACCCGCAAAATTATTATTCTCCCTACTAGACTTAGCCATGAATATATCACGCAACACAAGAGTTTAAAAGCATTGCGAATGCTTCACAATGTTCAGCAAAAAGAGGAGTTATGAAAGCAGTATTTTCAGACATTGATGGAACATTTACACTTGAGCCTTCATGGAAAGCATTAGCAATACACTACGGTTATGAAAGAGAAGACTACGAAGGAGTAAAAAGATATTTGAAAAGAGAAATAACTCATGATGATCTGGTGCTTGAAACTGTTGCAAGACTTCGAAAAGTTTGTGCTACAAGTAACGGAATAATTCAAGCAATAAAAGGAGTGCAAAGAACTCCGGGACTGGAAATATTTTTGCAGAGATTAAATGGAAATGGAGCTGCGGTAATATCCGGGGGAGTTTATGACTGTTTAGAAGTATTAGGAATAAAAAGTTCGTTCAGAGAACACCACATGCCAAAAATGTTATATGATGATGAAGGAAAAATAACTGGAGTAAAATTATTCGACGGAAGCGCTCAAGGAAAAATAGCCGCGTTTGAAGAAGTAAGAACAAGAATGGGATTACGATACGAGGACTGCGTGTATCTTGGAGATTCAGCCAATGATTTACTAATAGCAGAAGCATTGGCAAGAAATAGAGGAGTGTTCATACTAGTAGATGCGAAAAATGAAGAGATGCAAAAAATGAGCTCACGAGAAGATGACGAAAGATTAAAAACTGCTGCAACAGCAGTAATACACAATTTAGAAGATGCATTAAGTTACATTATATGAAATGTATTTTGGATGTAACAACTGGCGTTTATCAAGCGATTTAATAAAAATTTTACCTTTGTGCAGAGATTCAAGTTTAAATGTGTCAAAGGTGGCAGGGACCTCCAGTCAATAGACTGGGACATGTTCGCTACGCTCACCCCGCCACCTTTGATCATGATCAAAAATATACCACTCATCAATTTTAAGAAGGGACTTCGTCCACCGGTCACATAGACCGATGGTATATTTTTGACATATTAATAGAATTTTTCTCCCACCAACGACGGAGTCATGGTGGGAGAAAAATTCAGTGAATATTGATTTTGTCGAGACATGCCTAAGTAGTTTCCGGCGCCGCGTCAAGCATTTTATTGTGTGAATTTATAGCTTGATTGCATTAATGCTTACTTTATCTCTCTAATCCTGATCTTAAAAACCAAAGTTTTATTGCCCAAAGGATGATCGACAACGTTAACACCGTAAGCATCAATAGGAGGAATTGTAACAATCTTCTCTTCTCCAGGCTTCATGCCTGCAACAGCATTATCAAAACCCCTAATGACAGAACCACTATTAGCCTTAAAAGTAAAAGGAACAGTAGTAAAATTATCAAAATCAGAATCAATAGAAACGTTCAACAATTGCCAGCCAGGAATGTTAGAATCAAAAACAGTGCCGTTCTCAAAAGTTCCAACATAATCAACAGAAACCTGATAACCAGTCCTGACAACATCTCGAGCTCTGAACTCGTTAACATTATTTTCACTGGAACCATCCCAATCAATCTTCCACGTTAAAATCCTTCCGCCGGTAACCTGCTGCTGGTCATCAAACAAATCAAAATATTTCAATCCGTGGCCCCTGAAATAGTAAAGCCTAGAAAACAAGCTGCCTCCCTGCTCAGAACTCATTAATACCGCAAAATAGGAAGAATCGCCCGAAGGAATAAGAGCAACAGAAAGGTCAACATTGGAATTATTGGACTCTATAAATTTGTAAACACCATTATCAATCATGGAAAGAGATTTAGCAACACCAACGCCCTGAGGAGTTTGAACAAGAGCAATCTTAGAAGAAGAATTTACGACTACAGAACCACATGCAAAAACATCACCAATCTGAGAACACCCGGCACTGCCAAGATAGCCTGGCCAAGGAGCAATCCACGCATTAACAGCATTCTCATCCTGCAAACCTTGAATCTCAAAATAAATTTTTCCAGCAACATCCTCAGAGTAATTAAGCTTAGACTTCATCACAGAAATAGCAACAGGCGAGGCATTATCCTTCAGAACAGTCCACGCGTAAGCACGCCTAAAATCCCAAGAGCCAAAATGGCCCCAAACACCTCCCTTGCCAACCATATCATCAGAAGTTATAAGAAATCCCTCAGGAGGAGAACAGTGAGAATACTTCAAAACATTATCAACAGAT
The DNA here is from genome assembly GCA_016203445.1 of Candidatus Woesearchaeota archaeon. Taxonomy (GTDB): domain Archaea; phylum Nanobdellota; class Nanobdellia; order Woesearchaeales; family ARS49; genus JACQMS01. The sequence continues at coordinate 3,452 of JACQMS010000025.1, read as the reverse complement.
TTAACACCTTCAGAAACTAAAAGTTTTCTAGCATCAGACTCGTCAAGTTTGACGATCTGGTGAGTAATTCTCTGAGCATCAAGAGAACCACGCTCTTCCTCAATCAAATTATACGCGCCATTAGAACCACAATCAAGCATCCTAAAAATACCCGCGGATTCTTGTTCATCACGAGTCAAAAGAGCAAGACCAACCCAGTGGGCCTGAGGATGGTTCTGAGAGGCACCATCAAAAGTGACAGCTCTATCAGAAACAAATTTGAAATGGTGACCGAAATCCCACCAAGACGTAATTATGGAATCATTTTTTGAATTATCCTTAATTTTTGTCAGGGTGTCCCACCAAGCATCATTCATAATAGGAACATCATTCTGAGCAGTAGCATAAGCAATCTGAAAAGGAGTGATAAGAATAAACAATCCTATAACGACACCAATAACTCTTATAATATGTTTTTTAACACCAAGATAACCCGCCAAAAAATTGGTGAGTATTTTAATGCTCTTACCAAGGCCAATGCCGAACGCAACACCAAAAGCTGGAGCCAGCAAAAGAATAAATCTGATTCCTTTAAGAACAGCATAACCAGTGCCAAGGAACCACAAAGCTAGAAAAACGGCAAAAATAACATCATACTTCTGAGACCTGCTCTCAGGAAAACCTGCAAGAACAATGCCGGCAAAAGCGATAAGAAGAATAAGCCACCTAAAAAACATTCTATCAGTTCCAAAACCAGTAGTCTGATTAATAGTTTCCTGAACACTTCCAGGATTAAGCTCTGCAACAGTGGTATAAACATTGGGCCACAAGTTAAGCTTGGCGGCATCCTTAACATTCTGAGAAAACTCTATTGGAGAGTAAACAATACCAATAGTATGGCCAATCACGTTGCCACCGTTAAGCAACCAAAAGAAAAGAATAGTTGAGGAAAAGATAATAATACCAATAATTAAGACTTCCTTTAAACGAGCCCTAGAAAAAAAGTTGTTAACATCAACAAGTCTCGAAAGTGAAGGAACATATTTTATGACAAAAGGCCCGAAATAAATAAACAATATGCCTGTGATAACAGATAACATTACAAAATTAAACATGTAAGACCAGCCAGACCACGCAACAGAGTAAAAAACGAGCGCCGCACCAGTGGCAACAGAAAAAATAATAGATCTAAAAATCCTTTTAGAAGTTATAGCCTCGATAAAAAACCAAGAAATGAATAAAGGAAAAATAATATTATAAATATCAGTATCAGCCCTGCCCCACATAGTTCTCCCAACGGAAGCAGAATTAATCCCAACCATCAACGCGGAAAAAAAACCTGCGGTGTTACCAGCAAACCTTCTAGCAATAAAAAAAGCAGGAATAATAGAAATGGCTGCAAGAATAACAGGGAGAAAAGACCCGGTATACAGCAAAGGCCAGTCCTTGAACAAAGAAATAATTCTATGATTCCATGCAAGAACATAAGGATGAATAGACACGTCCACACCCTTGCCAGAAGGAGCAAGCATTCTAGTATCAATCTGTCTGCCAGAACTATCAATAATATCACCCATAATGCCTGTATTTAAAATATTTCTAGCATACCTCATATAAAAATAAGGATCAATATCGGGCATGAAAGGAAAAGATTTGCCGTTATAATCAAACTCCAGCTTAGACTTAAAATACTGAGACAATTGCTTCTTTTGATCATCGAAAGCGGCCCTGTTCTGAGAAAGACCTTCAGAAACCTGCTTATCAACAATAGAGCCACGCCTCTCAGGAGGAAGGTTAGGATACTGTTGAGCAACCTGCTGTTCAACCTGCGCTCTGTATTGCTGCATCAAAGACTGCTCCGCCCAATTATCAGTAAAAGGTTGCCCCTCAGCAGGCATACGAACAATGACGCTGATAATCAATGGAATAAGAACTAAAAGTGCAAGCTGAACGTTTCTGCTGGAAAAAAAAGAAAAAATTTTTGAAACCTTAGAAAAATCTATTTTAATATCATCGGAAACACCAGAATCCTTATTATGCGGGCCGCTATGCTCATGACGTACAGAATCTTGAGAACCATGAACTTTATGAATATTATCATGACCACCAGAAGAAACGCCATTGTTACTATGATCACCATGATTATTACTATGACTGCCGGATCTAGTGGAAAAAAATTTTCCTAAACCCCTTTTTATACCGCCAATGTCTATAGACAAATCATCGTCCCTTTTTTCATCCATTATGTCCCCCTTATTATATCAGCTTTAGATCCTAATGCAGAAGGCAACGGCAAAGCTTTTAAAAAGGTTGCGTTATTTTTAACAGGATGAAGCCTCTCCCAAGCAAAGAATACTTTGAAGGAATATTGCAGCTAAGAAATGTAGCAGAAGAAGTAATAACATGGGTTTACAAGCAAACGCACTTGGACGAAAGAGCGCTAATAACAGCTGAAGACAAAGTAAGAGGAGGTTACGACCTGAAATTCTCGTCGCAAAAATATTTAAGAATACTTGGAAGAAAACTTAAAGAAAAATTTTCTGGACAATTAATAGAAAGCAGGACATTACACACTCAAAGCAGAACAGGAGAAAACCTGTACAGAGTAACAATAGCGTTCAGACAACTGCCATACCAAGAAGGAGATATTGTACGAATAAATAATAAAGAACACAAGATATTGCGGCTTAGAGAAAAAGCAGAAGTGGAAGACATGCTAACAAAGAAAAAAAGGTGGTTAAGATTTGAAGATATAGGAATGAGAAAAAGAGACGGGGCATCAAGATTTTGAACAGAATTATAGTAAATTGCATTAATTTTGGAACTTTTACAATGCAATTTACTATTCTAGCAAATCTCACAAATGTTCAATAATTAATGAGATTTGCTTTTATTTTTCCATACCGTTTACCTGCTCAAAATTTTCTCAATCCTCCTTGTATCCCTTCTCAACAAAGATTCATGCCCATCTAAAAATCTCAAAAGTTCGACGAGAGTTCTCTTGTCATCATTACTAACATTGCCGTTGCCATTACTCAGAAAGCTTTTCATTCTAAGAACTAACTCTTTCTCGCTCAAAAGTCTTTTGTGCATAAAATATTTAACTTCGCCAGTCGCAATATAATGCCTTCCCTGAGAAGTTAAAGCTATCAAATCAGATTTCTGCTCCCAAGGAATATGATCAGAAAAAGTAAAAGATGACACAATATTATTATACAATTCCAGATCTTCTGAAGGAAGAGCCGAAGAATCACTAAACTGCCTATTCCATCGCTCGTACAATCTTCTAGTGCAATTATTCATATTATATCACGCCCCGAGTACGCTTGAGTGTGTGTTATCCCGAAACTATTTCCCTACGGTGAGTTTCTTGAGTTTATGAAACTCACAAGAGGAAAGCTTTTGGAAACTTTAAGGCGTAAAAATTCGGGTGCTACAACGTACCAAGTGCGAAAAATTGCTGGGATTAGCAT
>JACQMS010000018.1 GCA_016203445.1 Candidatus Woesearchaeota archaeon | reverse complement strand
ATGCTAATCCCAGCAATTTTTCGCACTTGGTACGTTGTAGCACCCGAATTTTTACGCCTTAAAGTTTCCAAAAGCTTTCCTCTTGTGAGTTTCATAAACTCAAGAAACTCACCGTAGGGAAATAGTTTCGGGATAACACACCTGCGAAGAACTGCTGCTAAACTTCAAACAAGCAACGCAATGAACAAGTTGCCAAAAAATAGTGTTAATACTAAAGCGAGAAAGAACACAGGAACGAATGGAAGACCGTACTTGACACTGACATATTTAATCCTTCCAAGAGAATGAAGCTTTTTCAACCTATTAATATCATCAATAGTTACGCCAGTACCGCCACTACTAACAATAACTCTCTTGCCAGAAATTACAGGAGTTGCAAGCCAGTCGCCCTCTGAGAGATTGTTAGGAGAAATATTTTTTATGAATGCAACACGCTCAACAACCTTAACAACTTGCAGCAAAACTACAAGCAGAGGAGCTCCAAAACCAAGAGATGCAAGAATAATCCTTGCCAAAAAATTGTTTGTTAAAAAAAGAAGCAGTACAACCAACAGCAATAATAATGAAGAAATAATCAAAGAAATTACAAAGCTCCTGCTCTTGAAAAGAATATTCTTAACCCTTCCATAATGCCTTAGTATGAGTATTGAAAACCACACAATACCGTACAAAGCGGCAGCAGGAAATATATTAAAGAAAAAAGAGGCGCCAATATTAGAAAAATCAAACCATGCACCAATAATAGCTCCAAGAGCCATCAAAGTTTTAACATCGCCGCCACCCCACTGGCCCGAAAAAAACATTATAAAACCAAGAATACCAAAAAGAATAACCCCCGAAAAACTATAAAGTATAGGAGCAAAAGAATTATCAAATAAAGATGACAAAAGAGATATACCTATACCAGAAGAAAAAAAGAAGTAATTGAGCCAGTCAGGAACTTCATGCCAGCGAAAATCGCAAATACTGGCAACGAACAAAAAAATCAGGGATAAAAATAACACTTCCATGAAACGATACGCGAGATGAAAGTTTATAAATATGTATCATTACACAGAAGATTTCATGATAACACACATAGCATACCAGCCCGAACCATTAAATATAACAGGAACGGATGTTTACGAATCGTGGAATACTAGAATAGAGCAATTTAAGAAAATACTGGCGCATCACTATAGCAATGAAGTGATAGTTGCAACAATAAACATTCTAGGAACAAAATACCATGAATCAGAAATAGACCCGCTGACTGCATTGTTCAGAGAATTAGCTAGATGGGAAGGACTCCAAAAAAATCAAACAAGAGTTGCAGTACTAGGAAAATGGTACACCCTGCCGGGAAGATTAGTAGAAGCGATTAAAGAATTGATAGAATCAACAAAAGATTACGATTCAACATTTCTAAACATGTACCTAAACTATGATTCCAAAGAAGAAATGGTTGATGCCGTAAAAAATATATCAAGAGCAGTATCAGCAGGAAAACAAGATGTAGAATTAATAAATCAAGAAACACTAAGAGACAACACGTACACACCTCACACACCACCCCCACAAAAAATAGTATTAACAAACAATCAGAAAAATCTAAATACGAGCTTATACGACGCTCCAACGATAAGAATAATAATATCCGAAAAAAAATTTGAAGAATTAACACTAGAAGATATTAAAAGATTCGAACAACAAGATTTATAAATACCCCCCAGACCACTGCGATATGGGAAGAATAAAGACAAAACTAATAAAGTCGCTAACGTTCGATCTGTACGAGAAGAATAAGGGTTCGTTTGCAAAAGAGTTTGAACACAACAAAAAAATAGTTTCACAAAACATTGAGGGAGCAAGCAAAAAAGTGCGAAATATAATAGCTGGTTACATAACAAGACTTGCAAAAAAACAAGAGTAAGCAACCAAAAAAAAATAATCGATCAAAAACTACACAAACAATTGAGAGGAGAGAAAAATGGAACAAACAATAGTGTACAACGATATACACAACGATAGGTACAAAGAAGAGGTTGAAGGGTACAACGAAGAAGGATACCAACAAGAAGCAGGTAATGAAAGAAGCCACGAAAGTGTTGGAGAGTACAAAGACAACATAATATTTATAGGAAACAAGCCATTCATGAATTATGTTACTGGAGTGGTGATGCAGTTTGCAACAAAAGGAGCCCAAGAAGTAATAATTAAAGCTCGAGGAAAATTTATATCAAGAGCTGTAGACGTATCAGAAGTGGCACTAAAAAGGTTTCTAAAAGACGAAATACTCCCTGGAGGCATAAAAATAAATTCAGAACAGTTCACAAACAGGGAAGGTAGAGATGTAAGAGTTAGCACCATAGAAATTACTCTATTGAAAAAGTAGCCCAAACCTTATAAATAATCTACAATTACGCGTAATTATGAGAGTAGTTTGGGAGAGAGGAGACGAGGATCATCCCAGAGGAACTGCAGTAATTTATACGGATCAAAAAGCAGTAGGCGATGGAGTGTTATTCAGTGCAGAATCGTTCTCCCCGGGAAGATTGGACACGCTAGTAAGACTCATAGACCCAAAATGGTACTGGGAAGCAATAAGCGAAGGTAAAGTATTACCCTCAGGAAAACCACCAATATATAACAGCCAAGGACTAAAAGCACCACTCGACGTTGCAGGATTCATAGGATCAGTAGTATCAGTGGAAATATTCAAACAACCGTTCTTCCTTCCAGCAGACATAATAAAATTAGACGATTGCGCGCCAAAAAAAGCGGCGCTAAACGCTCTAGAATCATACGCAGAGCTATACACCTCATCAAGAATAAACTGGCTAATAAGAAGAGCTGTAACAAGAGAAAAAATTAATTATTTAGTGCTAGAAAAAGAACCAAAAAAACTGGAAAAAATATTAAGAGGACTAATAAAAAATTGTGATATAACTATATTAGATGATGATCTTCACGCAGACGCAAGAGAAGATTTAGAATGGTTCCTAAAAGGAGAATTATTCGCGCCATACATACCAGTGCTGTTCACACACATAAAATCAAGAGATCAAGAAAAATTAAGAGATTACGCAGACATATTAACGGCCATAGCAACAGGAAAATATGAAAAAGTAGGAGAAGTTTTGAAAAGAAAAAACGTGCTACTACCAGACCAATTAAGAGCTATGATAACACTAGAAAGAACTATGAAAGAACAAAAAGCGGCTACGGGCGTTGAGACAAAAGTTTAATTGTGTACGCTAACACCTTAATGCTTAATCCTCGGAAGTATTTGCGTTCAGGTACTGAACAACCTCGGCTTTAGCGTCTGACAACCTTATTAACAACGTTATGTAAACAGTTTTTACACCGAGGTTGTTGACTGCGCACAAAAGAAAAAACATTATAAATGGTGCTCTATAAAACAAAGTTCTGAAAATGAATTAAATGTTTTGGGCTCGTAGTATAGCTTGGATAGTACGATCGGCTTCGGACCGATAAACCAGGGTTCAAATCCTTGCGAGCCCGTGGTGAACGAAGCGAGGGAAAAACAATGCGTGTTGCTATTAATGGAGTGATTATTGAAGATAAAAAAATCCTTCTAGTCAAAAAGAAAAATCATTGGATACTCCCCGGAGGAAAACCGAAATCTGCAGAGGAGTCGGACTATGACTGTCTCGACAGAGAAGTATTAGAGGAAACTGGACTTGAACTCTTGAGCACTGTATGGTACAATCGTTTTGAAGGCAGAACACCAAACACTGGAGATGTCCTTGAGGCAAGAGTATATTTTGCAACGATCATTGGAACTCCAACACCTAAAGCAGAAATAACAGATATCGCGTAGGCGAACACGTTTGAAAACTACAATTTATCAGATATTACGAGACAAATTGTAGATGCATTACAAAGGGACAAGTACCTGTAAAACATCCCGGATAAAACTCATATCATCTCTTTTTCAACTTTGCTAACCGTATGAGCTTTCTAACTTTAGAATTCTTGTTCTTCTTGCTAGGCTTTCTTCCAGAATATTTTAATCTTCGTGAAGACCTATGAGGCGCGCTACTTCTTGACTTGCGTCTTACAACCCTTCTCTTTTTTTGTACCATTGGAGTATAAACGCTGACCTATGGACTCGGTGAAAAAGTGCCTTCAACGATCGATAAGGTCAATCTTAACCTCTTAACTCGCTGTAAAGGTTATCTTCTTCGCGTCTACAATAGCTTAACAAGCGTAGATTTCATGCGACGAGTTATAGTCCATTCATCGCATTGATAGTTGAACACCTGACAGAGGCTTGCATGAACGCATCCTTTCCAGGACAACCGATATATCCGGGTCAGCAAAACCCGTTCTTTGAAAGCACTATTTAATTATTTAGTACCACTGCAAAATGGTTTAGACAGGACTTCTTACACAGCCACTAATTTTTCAGGAATCATAAAAATCCGCGAAAAGCGTCCTACTCCACAATTTAGTGTGAAGTTTGATCAAACGCTTTCTGATTCGCGGATGTCAAGAACCATTGGTCAAAGACCAATAGTATGTTGTTAAATACAATATATCACAGTGGTTCTTGATCATGCTCAGAAACCGTCTTATTACTCCGAGCTGAAGCAAGGAGATTGCGAATGGCGGTTTCTGACATTTCATACAGCAACAAGTTTTTCAGGAATAAAAGTACACTTATGACTCCAAAATCTTCTCGCTATCGCTCGAAACTTTTGCTTCAAAAACTCTTAAATCGTCGAGTACATTGCTGCGCAAGTACCCATAAGAAGAATTATGAGAGAATAAAAAAAAATAATTTTTTCACACAGCAACAAGTTTCTCAGGAATAAAAGTGCACTTATGCTCTTCAGTAACAAGCAAGCTCTCGTGAGATTTTATGAAAGGAAAATCATCATGCAAAGAGTGAATAATATCTTTAAGCTCCAACTGGTTCTTAACGTGAAAGTCAACATTAAGGCTTTGAATGCCTATAGCGTTAGCAACAAAAACAACATTATTGTGCCTGTACAAAGTTTCTATAATAGCCCCCTTCTGCTCCTTAGTAGCAGTTTCAAGCTCGAAAAGAGTGTAATACCACTCCAACCCTAATTTAAAGGGGTTAATCTTCATACTAAACCTTTGAATCAAACCATCACTATGCATTTTTTTAATTCTAGATTTAACAGTGTTGGGCGAAAGCATCAACTTTTCAGCCATCTTTAATGACGATAATCTAACATTATTGTTAAGCTCCCGCAATATTCTTTTATCCACAACATCCAGCTCGTAAGGAGTTCTATAGCCATAATATTGACGCCTGACGTCCTCAATCTTTTTACCAGAAAGGTGTTTTTTATCGCAAGGAAAAGCATCAATAATTATCTGAAAAGATTTGCCCTCAAGAGATTCATTGAATTTTTCCTGAACCCTCTCGAGAAGTTCTTGAAGTTCGGTGGTATCCTTCGCAAGGACTGCCGCGACAACATTCCACTTTCCAACACAAGAAACCAACCAAGAAACTTCCGGCTGAGAACTAAGAAATTCTACAATATTCTTAGAATCTTTCTCTCTAACATTTAGAAAAACGTTGTAAAAAGTAAACCCTAACCTTTGAGAATCTATAACCGGAAGCAAATGATTAACCACTTTGTTATCAAGTAAAACTTTCATTCTGTAAGCCACGGCCTGCTTGCTCAAACCAACAGATCTAGCAATGCTAGAAATACTCTGCCTGGAATTCCTGTCAAGCTCTGAAAGAATTTTGTAATCCTTAGCTGTTAGAGTTTGCATGAGTATAAAAACCCCTCACAGTGAACAAAGTGTCACTAATATATAAATTTTTTGACGATTTGACAAAAAAACTGTTGGGACATTATAAATAATACAAAAACAGTAGGAGAAAGCATGTTTGAAAGAATATCTCAAAGGGCGCTGCCGCAAAAAGGGGAAATTCTCGAAATGCAAAAAAAGGTGAGCATAGCTCAACAAAGAAGACAAGGAAGATACATAATAGATGGATACTCAGAATTTTATCACAGCTCGCCGGTTGCAAGCTAAAGAAAACCCTGAAGGCAGATGGTTAGAGAATTTATAAACAGATAAAATCCGCTACTTTTAAAAACAGTTCAACATTCTGTGAATAAAATGCCAACAAAAATAGTAATAGGATACAAAGGTAAAGCTTTACAACAAGAAGCAGAGCTGGGACAACTAGTAGGAAGAAAAATAGGCGACAAAGTAGAAGGAAGCATTATAGGCCATGAAGGTTATGAATTCGAAATAACTGGAGGATCAGACCATTGCGGGTTCCCAATGAGGAAAGACGTTGAAGGAACGAACAGGAAAAGAATACTTGCAGTCCAAGGAGTGGGATTAAACAAAATAAAAAAGGGGATAAGGGTGAGAAAAACGGTTGCGGGCAACACAATTCACGAAAAAATCGCTCAAGTAAACCTAAAAACAGTAAAAGAAGGAAGCAAACCATTAATAGTAGAAGTAGAGGAAAAAGACGCAAAAAAAGAAGAGGTGCAAGCACAATGAACATAACAGGAATACAGCCAAACACTAACGTAACACTAGAAAAAGTAACGGTAACAAGCAAGCCGGAAGCGAGAACTTTCGATAAGTACGGAAAAAAAGGCAGAGTAACAACAGCAAGAATAAAAGATGACAGCGGAGAGTGCGACCTAACACTATGGAACGACGACATAGAAAAAGTGTCAGAGGGCGACACGATAAAATTGACAGACTGCTGGGTTAAAGAGTGGAACGGAAAAGTTCAGATAAGCACTGGAAAAAACGGGAAAATAGAAAAATTGTAAAAGAAAAGTATATGATTAGGGTGGAAAGAATGGCTTTAGTTGATATGTGCGGAGGAGTGCACAATTTACCGCAAGAAGAAGACCAAAAAATGTGCCAGTTAGTATTGCAAGTATTCACGCACGGCGCAATTAATGAAACAAGAAGAAGATTTAATTCGGGAGAACTAACTGAACAACAAGTGCGCGACCATTTAGCGCTAGAAATAATTGACAAAGCTATGAAACCATTAACAAATTACTTGGAATCTAGAGGGTTCTACTACCAGATAAACGTTCAAGAAGGAAAAGTATTCATACCAAATGCGCCGAAAAGTCTTACTCGAAACATTTTTGGTGCAGGAATAGAAGGAGTTATAGGAGAAGTAAGCGTATTGCAAAAAGGGCAAACATTCCAACAAGTATTAGACTTTGACGGAATAAAATTATATTAAAAAAATATATTTAATACAGAGAGCAAAAATGGATGAGCAAGAAAAGGCAAGAATAAAGTTTCGAACAATAGAAAAAGATTTTGAGAGTTCACGAAAAGCAATAATCAAAGGAAATTTAGAAGATGCAGTACAAAAATGTCTAAAAGCAGTAACAACAGCAAAGCACATGGCTGACGATATCTACTACTGGGAATTAGGACAAGATATTGTCTGTGCAGGAAATATGAGCCACGAAGAAATATCAAGACACGTAGAACCAATATATGATATCATTCAACATTTAATGTATAAAGATCGTCCGGATAAACACATGCCAATGGTAGACTTTATAGAAGGACTAGCATACCTAGCACAAAGAAATTATAAACGTGCAGAGGGCAGATTGAGAGCCGCGGCGAACACTCTGGTAGATAAATCAAAAAAATACGAAGCTTTAGCAGTGCTATGGGAGACATACGAAAGAATTGGAAACAAGAGAAAAATAAGAGAAACGCAAATAGAAGCAATGATGCTGAACCCTAGACAAGATTTAGCATTCAAAGAATATGCTGAAGGAGTAATAAGAAGAGATCCTGAAAGTATAGGAATAAAAAATCCAAGACAGGTATTAATAGGAATGAGGAAAATATTAAGAGAAAACAACGATGAAAATATGAGCGTGAAAAGAAGATTGGTGAGACTTGATAGAAAAATGATAGAATACATAACAATGCTAGGACCAGAATACAGAGAGTATAGACAAGAATTCGTACTAGATGCAAGAACGGGATAAATTATCATTAACATCAAAAAAGTTTAACTGGCCTTTAAGCGGTATTTTGTGAAGTCTTTGAGCATTTTCCAGAATAAAACCGTAAAGCTTTCCTTTTTTATTCCAATCATAACATTTAGCAAAATGCTTGTCCCCATCACCCTCAAATTCTTCAATAGAAGAATACATTTTCACTCTAACAATTTTTGCTTTACCAACAATGCATCCAACTGGAAGACTCTCGAATCCTAAACGAGTCATAGCTTCAGCATTAGGAATTTTTGAAGCGTGAACAATAAAATCCCCCCTAAATTTAGTATTCCACTTACGAATCTCAATAGTTTTACGACCATTAACAACAAGCTCCGCCCAAGGCTGTTTAAGAGAAAGACATTTCATTAAAACAAAATAAACAAGAATTCAATAAAAATCTTGTGTTCTGTAGTACATGGTTAGCACCTTCGAAATCCTCGACGTGAACGGGTAGGTGCTGCGTCCCCGGATGGGACAACCCCCCGCAACGCACCCACATCGAGACTCTATTGGATTTCGACCTTAGGGTGCTAACCACGTACGTTCTGTAGTCATATAT
>JACQMS010000019.1 GCA_016203445.1 Candidatus Woesearchaeota archaeon | reverse complement strand
TGAGAAATTAGTGGTTGTTTAAACAACAACACACATTATTCGAATGTTTCTTATGAGGAATCGAGCAAAGCGAGAGTTCCTCGACGATACAAGAGTTTCTGAAGCAAAAGCTTCGAGCAGTAGCGAGAAGATTTTGGTTTAAATCCGGTGCGGCGTTTTTTTTTGCTTTTTGTTTTTTGCATGGTTGTTCTAGTGCTTTCGTTTTTTTCTTTTTTTCTTATGGGCACTTGCATGGCAACGTGCCCGACGATTTAAGAGTTTCTGAAGCAAAAGCTTCGAGCGGTAGCGAGAAGATTTTGAATGACCTCGCCGTGATTTGAACACGGGACCTCACGATTATCAGTCGTGCGCTCCAGCCAGGCTAAGCTACGAGGTCGCGAAAAACTGCCATTGATAAAAATATAACATTGAATTTATGGCACGCCTCTGACCAGGATCGAACTGGTGACCTTGCGGTTACCTACAAAACTTAAGGTTTTACCCAAAATATTTTGATAACAGCCGCACGCTCTACCGCTAAGCTACAGAGGCACACGCCAACAAAAACGTCAGAGCAATAGATGGCTATAAATGAACTCTTTTAAAAGTTTCCTTTCCATATTTAAAATCAAGAGAAATCACTAGTAAAACTTGCACTCCCAATCCTTAGCAATGTCTGAAAGGTAATCTTGACCATTCCACCAAGGAATCGCTATTCCACTAACTGGAGGAAGTTCAAACAAAGGTTTAGTATAGCCTGGAATTGTGTGATGACGCCTGCATGTAGCATCATAAGAAACGTTAGAAACTTTTACAGAACCCGCGCGTTCAACACAATCACCAGCAACTAACAATTTTTCACCAAGCGCGGCGGGAGTACTGCTTGAATCAGTAGAAACAATCAACCTTTGAGTTCTAGTAGCAATATCGCCGCAACTCTCGTACAAGTGATTATTGCAAAAAGCATAATTATCAACAACCTCATCAGCCATGGCCATAAGCTCAGCCATGTTAGGAAGAATACCGTTCTCAAAAGAAGTAGTTATAGAAGAAGCAAAAACTTGAACGCCTTCCAAAACAAGCCTTCTAATAACACTAGGAAGTTTAGGGTACATAAAGGCTTCATCAATAAAAACCGCGCTCAAACCCTTATCATGAACAACCTCATAAATCTTTTCAGCAGTTTCACCCTTTGCCTTGCAGTAAACCATCATGGCGGGAATCCTAGTACCATTGAAAGTCACAAGTGAAGAATCATCCTCACGGCCTCTATCAGAATAATCACAACGAAAAGTAGCGGCCTTGCCCTTAACCTCTGAAGCCTCCTGAGCCATTTCTTCAGATTTCTCTGCGTACATACATCCAACATACAATCTGAAAAAACCTATCTTTCCATTAATAACATCACCAATCTCTTTCTCCAAAGAGCCGGCATCATAATGACCATAACACCTAGCAACCCTTCGAGGACTACTCCAATCAGTCCTAGAAGCTCTATTATGACAACCACGGCTGTTACACACAGGCCTCCTATAAGTATGACTATCAGCCATTGCAGAAACATGACCAGCAAAATTGTAAGGAGTACAAGAATCCCTCATAGTCACACCAGTAACCGTAACCCTCCTCCCAGACTGGACAAGCTCATCAAAAAAAACGGGGGTTCTAGGATCATCCAAAAAATGAACGCCATCATACATAACAACGGCATGAGAAGGAGTTACAGCTTGAGCAATATCCTCTAAAGAATCAAAAGTTTTAGCAGGAACAGTACAACTCATACTGCCCGAAACTATACACCCCCTATTATCAGGACATTCACTAAGATGATGCTGAGCAACAAGAATATTATCCTTGCCAAGCAGGCAACCATTAACGATACGAGAATAAGAACGCACAATATGACCACTGCCACCAGAACCCCGTGCAGGCCCGCCAAAAAAATGCATCCAAGGCTGTCTAAAAAATTCTACCATGAAAAACCCCTTTTGTTGCTGATAAGCCAGCCCGTGCCTCTTTTAAGCATTATCAATCAATAAAATACAGTTTAGAGAAAACAGATTCAGAATTTTATGAAGTTTAAGCCATTAATTTTCTTTTTCGCGATTTCCAATTGTTCAGAAAAATTTTTCATGAATTTGCTTATTTTATCACACGCAACATTTTTAATTTCTCCAGAAGTCATCTTTCCTGATTTATACTGCTCATAAATAAAGTTCAACTCCTTGTCGCTTTCAACCAAATGCTGCTTCAATAATTCAAAAGTCATATCTTTCTCAATTATCGCCCCAAGTTTTCTATGCTCTTCCAAAGTGTCCCTGCCACCGCTCATTGCTTTAAGTATTTTCTTTTTTGCTGAAGAAATTTCTTCGGGTATTTCCAAGCTTCCTTCAGGCTTCGATTTAGACATTTTTTCCCCGCCATCAAGACTTGGAGTAAATTTATGATATATGCTTGCCAGTGGAGAAAAATTGTACTTTGTTTTGAATCTCTTCATTAAATCCCTTGCAAGCCTCAAGTGCGGATCTTGATCTACACCAACAGGTATTATTCCTGGAATTGGCTTTTTTTCAAGCAACTGCGGCAACAACATATCACCAGCCTGAGCAACAGCGGCCATTATCCTGCCGGGATCGGCATTCCCGTATATCGCTCTGAATTCGTTAAGAGTTATTTTTTTAGCAAACTCGTAGCCTAATTGTAAAACTCTTATGTTTTGGGATTGAAAATAAAACTTCGTCTTCTTGGGATCCAGACCCAGCGCGATGTATGCAGGTATGTGAAATTTGAGAGCTCTATCACGAGCTTCCTCCAACGTTACACCTCTAGTTGCAGAAGCTTCCAAATCGGCTATTAAAACATAAGTTTCTTTAGCCCCATTTTCTTGAAAATACTTTATGTTTTCTATAACCATCTTAGTTCCAAAATGTATATTCTCAGAAGTTGGCATTATACCGCTTAACACATAATAAGGTTTTTTCCCTCTTATACATTTAGAAATAACGTTTAGGTCTCTGCCTGCAAAAACAACTCCTCTTCTCATTAATCTGTTAGGATTTGGAAATAATTCTTTGTTAAAAACCTCAAGCCCAAAATCTTTAACCATTTTTTCATAAGATTCCGGAAGAGAAGACCCCCAAGGATCGATAATAGAGCCGGCAGTGCCATGGAAATCACTTTCTTTGTCCACGTCAATACCCGTAATATTATCATTCATTCACAAACACCTTTTTTGTTTTATTTCAAAATTGGGTTTAATGTCCCGTGGCTTGCCACGATTTTCTGTAACCCAATTTTGAAATTAGAAATTGCCGGTCGCGAAGCGAGAAAGTTCGCGTAATACCACATCGGCTTGCCGTGTGGATAGCGAACTTTCAGGCAATTTCTTTAATTTCTTCGTAAAGAAAACGGAACTATAAAAACCTTTTTAAATGACACTCAAGTGAACGTCAACATGTCCAGAGAAGAGCAGATAATCAGTGAAAGAATAAAAAAGCTTAACGAGCTAAGAGATAGAAAAATAAATCCATATCCGTACACTTTTGCAGGGACAGAACACTCGAATGTTATAACATCAAAATATCACAACGCTTCAGAAACACCTCAAGGAAACACAAGAATTGCTGGAAGAATAATAAGCATGAGGCGTTTAGGAAAACTAACATTTTTCCACATCCAAGACGAGTTCGGAAAAATGCAGGTTTGCGCAAAAGAAGAATCACTAAAAAATTATGAAGAACTAAAATTATATGATGTGGGAGATTTTGCAGGAATTGAGGGAGGAGTTTTCAAGACTAGAAGCGGAGAGATAACTGTTTACGCAAAAAGTGTAGAAATGTTGTGTAAAACAATACTTCCACTCCCAGAAAAATGGCACGGGCTAAAAGATGTGGAATCAAGATACAGGCAAAGATATTTAGACCTAGTTATGAATCCAGAAATAAAAGAAACATTCAAGAAAAGAAGATTAATAATTGATACCATAAGAGAAACACTAAACAGCCATGGATATCTGGAAGTTGAAACACCAATATTACAACCAATATACGGAGGAGCGAGCGCAAAACCATTCAAAAGCCATCTAAACGCTCTCAACATGACTATCTATTTAAGAATTGCAAACGAGCTGGCGCTAAAAAGATTACTCGTCGGAGGATTCGAAAAAGTTTACGAATTCGCAAAAGATTTCAGAAACGAAGACATAGACACTTCACACAACCCAGAATTTACGCAAATAGAATTTTACGAGGCATATGCAGACTACCATATAATGATGGAAAGGGTCGAAGAAATATTCACCAACTGTGCGAGAAAACTTTACGGAACCCTTAAAATACCTTTTGGAGATCACACTATTAATTTGGGGACTCCTTGGAGACGGGCCACCATGAAAGATTTATTGAAAGAACATGTAAACATAGACGTTGATAAATACTCAGACGAAGAATTATTCGACCTAAGAATAACCTATAATATAGATGTGGAAGGAGACATAACAAGAGGGCTAATGATACAACAATTATTTGAAGAACTAGTAGAAGATAAATTGGTGCAGCCAACATTTGTGATAGAACACCCCATAGAAACAACACCGCTAGCCAAATCATCAAGAATCACAAAAGAGTTAGTGGAAAGATTCGAATTATTCATAGCGGGAATGGAATTCTCAAACGCATACTCAGAATTAAATGATCCAATACTACAAAGAAAATTATTAGAAGAACAAGCAAAACAGTTAAGAGGAGGCGATGAAGAAGCACACCCAATGGACGAAGATTTCGTTCAAGCAATAGAGTACGGAATGCCTCCAACAGGAGGTGTAGGTATAGGAATAGACAGGCTTACTATGCTGATGACTAACAATAAAAGCATCAGAGACGTAATACTATTCCCATTTATGAAAACAGTTCAAGAAATTGTAAATGGCAAAACAAAACCAAAAAAAAATGATGAAAAGAGGAAAAATAAATGAATGTTTACAAATCAGACAAAAAAGTTATAGGACTAACTGAAGACATACTGATTTACGGGCAAACAGTAAAAAGAGTAAAAGCTAGAGTAGATACTGGAGCAACAAAAAGCAGTATTGACACAAAACTTTCAGAAGAATTAGGATTGGGACCCGCAATAGGCAAAACAGTAATAAAATCCGCATCAGGACAAACAACAAGACCAGTAGTAAGAGCGGAAATAAGGCTGGATGACAAAAAAATGATTGTTGATTTCACAACGATAAACAGAAGCCATATGAAGTACAAAGTTTTAATAGGACAAAACGTTCTAATAAAAGGAGGGTTCATAATAGATCCTAACAAGAAAACGGAGTGAGAAAAAATCAGAAATAATAAAAATAGAACAAGATAATGTAGAGTAATATTGGTGAAAAATGAAAGCCGCAATAATAAGCCTGGGAAGCACATCATCACAATGGATAGCAGAAGCACTAAAACGATGCTTTGATGAAGTAGAAAATTTAAGCCTAAAAGATATAGAAATAGAGATAGGAGCCCAAACAGGCAAAGGAGTATTATACAAAGGAAAGCCATTAAAACAATACGATTGCGTATACGCAAAAGGAAGCTTCAGATACTCAACATTACTAAGAGCGATAACAACTCAATTGAAAAAAACAACGTATATGCCAACGGAAGAACAAGCATTCACAAGAGCTCATGACAAATTGCTAACACACTTGAAATTGCAAGAACACGGAGTGCCAATGCCGAAAACGTACATAGTACCATCAGCAGAATCCGCGAAAAAATTGCTAAAAAAAGTAACATACCCAATAATAATAAAAATGCCTTCAGGAACTCACGGCAAGGGAGTAATGTTTGCAGACAGCTCAGAAAGTGCCATAACAATGATAGACACTTTAGCACTATTAAAACAACCATTCTTAATACAAGAGTACGTGGAAACAGAAGGCAAAGATATAAGAGCATTCGTAGTAGGGGAAAAAGTTGTAGCAGCAATGCAAAGAAGCGCTGGTAAAGGTGACAAAAGAGCGAACCTGCACTCTGGAGGTGAAGGAACACCAATATTTTTAGAGGATCCGGAAAGAAAAATAGCTATACAAGCCGCCCAAGCGATGCAGGCAGAAATATGCGGAGTAGACATGCTCAAAGGGCCTAAAGGGCCATTAGTAATAGAAATAAACATATCACCAGGATTGCAAGGAATAACAAAAGCAACAAAAATAAACATCGCAGAAAAAATAGCAAGCTATCTATACAAGAAAACAAGAGAGTTCAAAGGAATAAAAACGAAAACAGTAACAGAAGAATTAAAAGAATTAATACCTGAAGAAAACCAGCCAGAAAAAGAATTAATAACAACAATAGATTTCAGAGGAGAAAGAATACTGCTGCCAAAGCTGGCAACAACACTATCAAAAATAAAAGAAGGTGAAGAAATAATAATAAACGCGAAAAAAGGAAAAATAGAAGTGAAGAAGAAGTAAAAAATCACATTTTTCCGAAACAATTAAATACATAAAAATTCAGAGTTAACAACATGACATCAAAGAAAGGAACATTGTTGATAAACCCTATAGATGTTGTAGCAGGTTGTTGCCTTATAGTCGGAGGCTTGACAGTTATTTTGGGTTATGCGAATCTTGGAGCGTTTCTTGGAGGACTAGGTCTTTTAATAGAAGCCATAAAAATACTCTTCCAGCAAGGGTGGTAAAATGATAGAACCAATAAATGCAGTGGTTGGAGGCGGAGTGATAATTCTAAACAGTATACCGTTCATACTCCGAAAACCGAAACTGTTGTTGCTTACAAGTATAGTATCATTCCTGTTCATACTGTTGCTCATAACGGTGAAGTGAATGCAGAGTTTTCAGTCAAATTTATATACTTCCTTATACACTTCTGCATTCTTGAGAATTTGGTTGAGGTGAAAAAATGAAAAATATTTTTTCGTTGTTTATAATTCTATTATTGTTTGTTGTCGCGGTTCAAGCAGTGGTTGCGGTAGAAAATGATACTGAAAATAATTCAACAAATGCTTCCGCAAGCAATGAAGAAACAAGCAAAGCAATAAGTATAATAACAGAAACTGAAACAAAAATAATGACGACACCATTCGGAGCAGAAGTAAGGTTGTTACAATTAGAGGCAAAACTGGAAGAACACATACTCAAAGCGACAAGAATTATAGAGCTGGCAAAAACTAAAAATGCAAGCACTGCAGAACTCGAAGCGTTGCTGGAAGAAGCAAAAGCGCTGAAAGAAGAAGTATCACTAATAGAGCCAACACCTGAAGACCATAAAGTTCAAGAATTCGTTGATGCAAAACACGATGCTATAGAACTAGTAAAAGATTTCCGCGAAAAAGCGAAAACATTGCTTGACGCGCAAGACATAGCGAAAATAAAAACAGAAAAATTTGAATCAAACACTCTGAAAAGCGTTCGAGAAAGTGCAAAACAAAAAGTTAGAGAGCACAACGCAGAGCACCTAAAAAAAGTATTAGAAAGCTCTGAGAATGGAAACGTTGACGCGACAATAATAGAAAAAGTGAAAAATGGAGAATTGACTGCATCAGAAGCAAGAACTAAAGCCGAAGAAAAAGTAAAAGAGTTGAGAGAACAGAAAAAAGGTGACAAGATTGTAGAAATAAAAAGAGAAGTGCAGGAAAGAGCTAATAAAAGAGAACAAAAAATAAACAATTCACTAGAAAAATTCGAGTCCAGACAAAAAGAAAGGCTTGATGCCAGAAGTGCAAATATAGCCAAAAATGCGCCTCCAGATGTCAAGGCAAAAGTTCAGGAAAGAACGAACAGCAAAATTCAACAGAAAATAGATACTGCAAGAACAAGGGCATCACAAAAAATATCTACGGTTGAAGAAAAAGCTCAAGAAAAAATTGAGAAGGCTGAATCAAAAAACACCGAACCAAAAGTAGATTCCAATGAAGGAGTTCAAAGAGCGAAATCGAGGTGATAAAAAATGAAAAAAATCATGACAATTGCAACAATAACATTAGTGATACTAATAATATTTGCGGGGTGTTCAAAACAAACACCGCCAAGCACGCAGAATGGACAACAAGAAGCAAGTGATGAACAACTAATAAGCGATATCGACGAACAGTTCGCTGACGAGGCTGGCGATGTAGATATAGGAGAAACATTAGAATCAGAAATACCAACAAAATGTCCTAGCGGAACAAAGTGTGCATGAGATCATAATAAAAATCTCCCGCTTCCGCATTCGCGGTGACGGAAGCAGGCAGGGTGTGTCAAGAATAGAACCTTTAATCACCTTATTTTTAGCATTAAATCGCAGGGTTTATTAATACCTTTGACATACTAATCGAGAAAATAAAAGCATAAGCTTTAAAAACAAATTCAGGGGGTTTTCATCAATGGTTGAACTCGTATTCAGCCCGAACTGGTTCTACGGGAAAGACATAGGAATAGACGCAGTAAGCATTATAACACTGCTTATAATAACTGCATTCAGCTACAAATTATACAAAGTATCAAAAGAACAGAAAAGCGCGCTATTCACAATAGGGTTCTTGTCGCTAGCAGTATCATTCACATTCAAAATATTCACAAATTTCGAACTTTACTACAGCACATTTGAAACTCAAAACCAAGGATTAATAACATTCTCTCACAGTATAGTTAAAGCATCAAACATACCATTTTTTATAGGATTCATAGGGTACAGAGCACTAACATTCCTAGGATTATACCTATTATACTTAGTTTATTACGGTGATAGAACTGACAGGTTAAGCATAGCACTTCAAGCATACTTTCTATTCGTAGCACTATACTTTACACAATTCTCATACTATGTATTCTTCATGACTAACGCAATATTTTTAGCATTGATAACAAAAAAATTATGGAATAACAGCGCTAAAAATAACAGGTCACAAACAGCGCTAAGTCTAGCAACAAGTTTCAGCATAATAACAGCAAGCCAAATACTATTCATGTTTACGGGAATGTTCCCGGTATTATACGTTCTGGGAGAACTAGTACAACTCATAGGAAGCGCAATGCTCCTGTGGACATTAGCACTTATACTATACCATGGCAAAAAAACGCAATAAGATAGAAATAGTAAGCGACATGCTGAAAACACTTCAAGAAAGAGGAAAACTAAAGCCAACACATCTAATGTACAAAGCAAACCTGTCACACGGACAAATGCAGTCATACCTAGAAGAATTAATAAACAATGAAATGGTAACAAAAATGGACAACAAAGGTTATGAATACCTGATAATAACAGACAAAGGTAGTACATTCCTGCAAAAATTACGGGAATTAAACGAGTTCCAAAAAGCGTTCGGAGTGTAAAGAATACGGGCAGTAAGAGGATGTATGGCTGGTGGCAACGATAACAAAAACCCGTCAATTAATTGATGGCTCGCCCTATTGTAAGAAGCAAGAACATACAAAATAGGAACCTTTAAATAGTACCCTGCTAAAGTTTGAGAAGTATCTATTTTGGCAGGCACAAAATGTACATACGACGAGCATTAGAAAGAACGTTAAACAAGTATCTCTCAACAAAAGAAATTATTGCAGTTGTTGGTCCAAGACAGTCCGGGAAAACAACTTTGTTGCAAAATATATTCAAACAACTCCAGAAGGCAAACTTTCTCACGTTTGAAGACAGAGAAACTCTCGAACTCTTCAATGAAGATATACAATCATTCATAGATATTCACGTGAAACCATATACATACCTTTTCATTGACGAGTTTCAGTATGCAAGAGAAGGAGGAAAACAACTCAAGTATATTTATGACACACAAAAAACAAAAATTATTATTTCTGGATCTTCTGTTATAGACCTTACAATCCACAGTATAAAATATCTCGTGGGAAGAATCTTTGTTTTCCACCTTTATCCCTGCTCATTTGAAGAATTTCTCCTGTATAAAGAGCCAGTACTTTACAATATCTATTCAAAGAGAAAACTCACACTACCAATCATCAAAAAGATATTTCCACTTTTTCAACAATTCTGCATCTATGGAGGGTATCCTCGAGTTATTCTCGGAGCAACAAAAGAAGAAAAAGAAATAGTACTCAAAAATATTTACAACACATACTTTCTCAAAGAAATAAAGGAAATACTCAATATAAAAGAAGATTACAAAATTGAAAAACTCCTCCACGCCCTTGCACTACAGACTGGCAATATTATAAATTATGATGAACTGGGAGTTATATCCGCACTTCACCACTTAGAACTTCTTGATAACATGAATGTCCTCGAAAAAACTTTTATCTGCCTCCGCGCAACACCATTTCACACAAATCCAAGAACAGAACTTGTGAAATCACCAAAGATATTCTTTTATGATAATGGATTCAGAAATACCGTCATAAAAAATTTCCAAACAATAGAAACAAGAACAGACAAAGGAGCACTCTATGAAAACTTCATAGCATCCGAACTCATAAAACAAGAAAGAAAAGTTCAGTATTGGAGAACAAAATCAAAAGCGGAAGTGGATTTCATTATTGAACAAGCAGTGCCACTTGAAATAAAGTCAACATTGACCGCCCCTCAAACGACAAAATCATTCCAAAGCTTTCTAGAAAAATACAGACCAAAAAAAAGCATTATTCTTTCCGAAAAGCTTTCAGCAAAAAGAGACGGGATAATCTATGAACCGATATTCTCAATAGAAAAAATTATAAGAAAGCTTTAAAAACAGAGTTTACGAGTGAGACTGCAATACAAAAAAAGAGGCGCTATGGAAATATTTGATCCCAAAAAGCATTGGCAACACCCAAAAAGAACTATAGGGCAAAAGTCGGCAGATTGGATAACACACCACGCAGGAAGCTGGACATTCATATTGACGCTAATTGGGATATTAATATTATGGATAATAATTAACACGATGGCGTGGAATTACAAATGGGACCCATACCCATTCATACTATTCAACCTATTACTATCAACACTGGCCGCGCTCCAAGCACCAATGATACTAATGTCACAAAACAGAACAGCAGAAAGAGACAGGTGGAAAGCGGAACAAGACTACAAAGTCAACAAGAAAGCAGAAAAAGAGGTAAAACAAATACAAAAAGATTTGAGAAGACTACTTGAAAAGAAGAAAAGATAGATTTAAAATGTTAGTTATATTCCAGTACTAATTCTACCATGAAGCAAAAAATAAGTGTTATAATACCGGCATACAACGAGGAAGAGAACATAAAACCGCTATATGAATCGCTAACTGGAATATTAAAAAATATTCCTTACTATTACGAAATACTCTGGATTGATGATGGAAGCACAGATGGAACTTATGATGAACTAACAGAATTAGAATACAAAGATCCGCATGTTAAACCAATTTACTTTCAGAGAAATTTTGGAAAGGCGGCAGTTTACACGGCAGGATTTGAAAATTCGAAAGGGAACATAATAATCACCATGGATGCAGATCTTCAAGATGATCCATTAGAAATACCTAAATTTTTGGAAGAACTAAAAAGACAAGATCTTGTTATAGGCTGGAAAAAAGATAGAAAAGACCCATTAATAACAAAAAAAATTCCTTCAAAAATATTTAACTGGCTCAACAGAAAAATGTTTCATTTATGCCTACACGATTCTGACTGCGGATTTAGAGCGATGAAATCAGAAGTTGCAAAAAATTTAATTCTATACGGAGATAATTTTCGCTACATGCCTGCCATAGTGAAAAGCCAAGGATACTCTGTTGGAGAAGTAATAGTTAGACACCATGAAAGAATTCACGGAAAAAGCAAATATGGATTGAAAAGAATATTCACCGGACCTTTTGACCTTATAGCAATAAAATTCCTTAATGAGTATGTACAAAGACCTTTGCATCTTTTCGGAACCCTCGGACTGGCACTATTCTTTTCAGGTTTTTTCTTAGAATTATACGTATTGTATTATAGAATAATAATGGGAGAACTCTTCGGAGAACATTTGCCGGCACTTCTTCTAGGAATATTACTTATACTATTAAGCGTTCAAATTTTCTGCACAGGATTATTAGGAGAGCTCATAACTTCACAAAGAAAAGAGAAAACTTTTGTGTTAAGGAAAAAACCTAGAAGATAGTTTTAAAGGAAGAAGTTTTTATGAATCCAACAAATGAAGAATACATAAGAGTAATAATTGAAAGCGTCCCGAGAATTTTAACGCAACTAGATAGATCCGCATCATCTAAAACTTACGGTTGTTTTGATAGGGAGTACTGGCATTACAAGATGAGCGACTTTCCATCTATGAGAAAACAAGAAGCAGTATTAACAATCGCTTATGCTTTCGCAACAAATCACAAAGAAAATCCTTATTATAAATCACCGCAAATTAAAGAATTTATTAATGCCGCGCTGAATTATTGGAGCGTAAAAGCAGTCAAGGAATTAAGCGAGTGGTATCCTGGAGAAGATAGTTTTGTGTGTAATGCATTCAATTTGTACGCGATAACACAAACATATATTGTTATTGGCGAAACACCAAATAGAAAAATTTTGACAGCAATAGAGAAAATAGCAACGAAATTATCCTCATTAAAAGAAACAAGAGTTCAAAATCAGTATTCTTCTCTACCAATAGGATTATACAATACTTATTTGCTTACAAATAAAGAAAAGTATAAAAAAAAGTCAGAAGGATCTCTGAATAATCTTAAAAAATTGCAGAGTGAAGACGGGTGGTTTCTTGAGTATGGAGGCGCAGATGTGGGATATCTCTCCCTTACAATTTATTATCTGTCACTATACTATCAAAAAACAGGAAGTCAAGATGCCCTGAAAATCATTGCAAAAGCGTGCTCATTCATAAAATATTTTATTCACCCAGATTACACGAGCGGCGGCGAGTACGCCAGCAGAAATACTGAATATTTGATTCCAGCAGGATTTGAAATAATCTCCAGAGAAGTTAAAGATGCCGCAAACATAGCGGTTTTCATACGAAAAGGGCTCGTTAATAGAAAAAGTTTAAGCCTGCGAGAAATTGATGACAGATATTTATTATACCTTGGAGCCACATACTTCGAATCCTATATTAATGGAAAGAAGGAGATTGTTAAAACAAAAGAAGAATTTAATAAAGATTTTCAAATATATTTCCCAACAACAGGGCTTCTCGTGAAGAACAATTCAAAATATTATTTTGTTGCAAATTTGAAAAAAGGAGGATCATTCCAATACATAAATAAAAAGTCTTTATTACACAATTATGATTCTGGAATACTTGTCAAAACACGAGAAGGAATGAACACATCATCATATCTACAAGAACCGAATATTCTAAAAAATAATTCAGAAATTAATATAGAAGGAAAACTAATACTGTGCAAAAACTCTATAATGACTACAACCAAATTAATTATTTTCAGAATAATTATCTCAAACATCGCAAAAATACCTATCTTTGGCAGATATTTAAGAGAGAAACTTAGAGATGTATTAATTACCAAAAATAAAATATCAAGAATAAAATACCGCAGAGAGTTCAAAATAGAAGAAGATCATATTGAAATAGCCGACTCTTTGATATCCAAAATTCCTCTACTTGAAGTTAGGCTCGGAGAAAAGTATTCAGACATATTTGTTCCATCATCAAGACTTTTTCAGGAGCAAATGATAAAGAACCCTGATGCAAAAGTGTATAAATTATTAGGAACCAAAAAATTCTGTTTAGATAGAACATATAAGTAAATTCGCAAAATCCACTATCACTTTTTCACGGCACGAATTACAATAATACTGCCAAAAATGCTCTTTCTCAACCCCTGAATTCTAATAATCCACGACAAAAATCTTGTTACAGGAGTAACTATTGGAACTCTATGAAGGTACGTTGACCCTTCACTTTTTCTGAATTGCAAGAACATTTGATATGCCTGTTCAAAAAATGGAGGAATAAAACAATAATTAGTCATTTTTACTTTTGAAAATCCTGCAATCATCAGATATTTCCTTACTAAAAAACTATCTAAAGGTTTGTAAGGACCAAAAAAAGCGTAAATGCCTGTCTTTCTAGTATCATCACCAAATAATAATTTTATCAAATGATAAAAAATCATGAACAAAATGTTATTCCTCCTAGAAATAATAAGAATTTCCCCGCCACCACGCAAAGAATTATATGATTGAAGTAAAACCCTCTTCAACACAGTTCTTGGAAGCCTTTCCGCCTTGTATATAAGTGTGGACGAGTCATAAATACCAAATGAATCGACGGATTCATCATAAACATTAAAATTTTCAAATTTTGCAAAACAATTCTTTCCCTTAACCGCAGTTTTAGTATATTCTGCAGTCTCAGAACACAAATCGGTCGTTGTTACTAGAGCATTTGCAGGAAATAAATCAACATAAGTTCCATCATAAGAAAAAAAATCAAGAACCCTGCCATTAAGTATTTTAATACTATTCTGAACAACACTCTTTTCAACACTATGAAGTATATCCATCTCCTTGCCCAAAAAAGTTTTTCTGCAATAGTACTTTTGAAATTCCCTTAAAGATTTAAGAGACCAATTTTCAGGATTATAAGAATTAAACGTCTGATAACCGGCTCTTTCAACAAAATAATTATTATGAAGAACTTCCACAATTTCTCTCCTGGGAACTGCGGAAGTATTTTTGTAAATTTTATCGGGGTATCCTAGAAGCATAAAACAACAAATAGTTTGATTATCAGGAATTTTTAAAATTTTTTTGATAACGGTATCCGCGCCATAACTGTTCATCGATAAACAACCAACACCATAATAAGTAGATGCCAACAACATGTTCTGAAGAGCAAGGCTACCGCCCTGAATGGCCTCCTTATAATTCCATCCATCATACAAAACAGCTATAACGACAGGAGCTCTAAGTATAATAGTAGAAGATGCCGCGTCTCTAACCAGCCTTTCTTTTATCGCGCCATCAGTAATAACAACAAAATTCCACAATTGCTGATTACAATTAGTGGGAGCAAAAGTTCCTGCCTCGATTATTTTCTTAACTAGAAATGGCGGGACTTTTTTATCAGAAAACCTTCTAACACTTCTACGATTCCTGATAATTTCAAGAAATTTCATCATAACCCCCGACAAACAAAGAAAATTCAGCATAGAGTTTTTAAATATAGCTGTGAAAGACTGCAATTTGTCAAGAAAAAGTGTTAAGATTGTCAACACAGACAATTCAACCAAGAATTATGCACCAAAACTAGACAAGTTTTATAAATCCGCGAGTTGAAGCGTGCTCATGCCTCAATCATTGCTAATAACTCCAGTTGGAGGAAGCATAATAACTATAGCAACAACTTTAATAACTATACTTGCCGGCTGGTTAATACTAGGACTTCTACACCAGAAAACCCGCCGCGAGAAAGCTACTCCCAGAGTACAATAATGCTTAAAAAAGCACAACGGATACCCAACAAATAAATACCTTTAGGGGGCTGTTAAAAATGAAAAAAGCATTGGTGATTACATCACTATTAGTGGTTTTAATATTTCTGACATCTTGCGTCCAGGCGCAGAAAATAGTCTGCCCCGACAGCACTCCGATAAATTTCGACAGCGGGGAACTGGCTCCAATAACGGGAGGCGCGGTCATCGAAGAAAATTCTACTGAAGAAACTCCGCAAGTTATAGAGATCATTGAAAACGAAACAACTGAAACACCAGCGATAGAAGCTATAGAAACTCCGCTAATAGTTCAACAACCAGTAGGGCAAACACAACAATTGCACACTTTCAAGGAAGGAGAGCTAGTTCAGATAACACCAACAGTAACTGATCCTGACGGTGACAAGCTGACAGTATCATTCAGCAGTCCACTAAACAGCACTGGAGGCTGGAAGACTAAAATAGGTGATGCTGGAAATTATAACGTCTTGATAACTGTAAGCGATGGAACAAATGTTGTAAATAAAACGATAACTCTAACGATAACACAATCAAACATGGTACCAGTAATAACCGCTCCAGAAATTATAACAGTAAGAGAGGGCGAAGCAGTTCGATTGGATGCAACGGCAATAGACCCGGAAAATAAAAGTGTTACTATAACATTCAATGGGTGGATGACTACAAACTCTCAAACAACAGATTATGACGATGCGGGAACGTACACAGTGACGATAACTGCAAGTGACGGGGAAACAACAAGCTCAAAAAATGTTACTGTACAAATTATGAATGTTAACAGGCCTCCAGTAATAGGTGCATTACAAAATATAATTGTTACTGAAGGAGAAAAGGTTTTAGTAACGCCCAATGCTCAGGACCCTGACGGGGATGCTATAAAACTAAACTTTGGAAAGCCTTTAGGAACTGATGGGTTATGGGAAACAAAAATGGGTGATGCGGGAGTTTACAATGTAGAAGTTAATGTTAGTGATGGCGTGTTAAGCAACACTGCAACATTCGTTCTAACAGTTAAGAAGAAAAACAACCCGCCAACAATAGAAGTGGCGGATATTGTTGTTGAAGAAGGAGAAACGGTTACTATAAACCCAACGATTACAGACCCTGAAGGTGACAAAGTAACACTGATATACTCTGGATGGATGACTACTAATACTAAGGAAACGAATTATGACGATGCAGGAACTTACGAAGTTGTAATAAATGGCAGCGACGGACAAAATAACGTTGTAAAGAAGCTGAGCGTAACCGTTAAGAACAAGAACAGGCCGCCAGTGTTTACTATTTAGATTATGGAGGCAAAAAAATGGCAAGAAGCATTGATGGAGTAATACTAAGGGGCGGGCATATAAAGGAAGGAAGATTTATAAACAGTTGTTAATTATTATTAACACATGTTAAAATTATTTAACGATTTGAAGCTTTTTTTTGAAGATAACTATCGCAGAATTCATATAAGAGAATATGCAAGATTAAGAAACATAAGCCCGCCATCTGCATCAAAACTGCTTAAGAATTTAAGAAAAGAAAAAATTTTAAATAAAGAAATAGATAAAGGCCATGTATTATACTATGCGAATAGAGATAATGCGGAATTTGTACACCTACAAAGAATATACTGGAGGCAAAAAATTGAGAAGACAGGAACAATAAATTTTTTGAATGAAAAGTTAATAAGCCCAATCATCATTCTTTATGGTTCTTTTGCCAAGGCAGAAATAAGCAAAAATTCGGATATAGACATCGCAGTTTTCACTCCTTCAGAAAATGAATTGCCTCTTCAAAAATATGAAAAGAAGATAAACAGAAAAATACACTTAATAAAATTTTCAAGTATGCAGGACTGTAAAAATGAAAACTTACTCAAAAATATATTAAATGGATGCATACTTTTTGGGAGATGGTAGCATGGATTGGACATCTTGTAAATTATCAAGATTGGTTAAAGAAACGTCGAGTGATGAGAATAAAGTTAAATCTATACTGGATGTTGCAGAAAGAAAACTTGACGATGCCAACTCAATGGCTGATGAAAGGTATTATGGAAAGATCACACTTTTCTATGATGTACTACGAGAAATATTAGAGTGCATAGCTTTGCGAAAAGGATATAAAATATATAATCATGAGTGTTACACCGCGTTCTTAAAAGAAGTAATGAAGAATTCAAACATGGGCGATAGATTCGATGAATTAAGACTTATACGCAATGGTTTGAATTATTATGGAAAAACGATAAATTTTGAGGAAGGAATACACATACTCAAAAAATCCGAACAAGCAATAAAACTTATAAAAGAAATGTTGAATGAAACAGAAAAATTGTGAATGATTTGACTGCAATGAAGTTTTTCTTCTTATCATCATTTCACGTACGTTGTTATACTGCTTGGGGGTTCGCTGTTTATCACCGAACAAGACTCGTTAATGCACCTCTCAAAATCTTCAATAGTTAAAGACCTCTCTCTGCACGAAGCAGTGCAATCCTTAGGAATTCCTGAAGCGCTACCAGTTATATTCTGATTGGTTGCAAGTGACAACAAAATGAAGACTGCAAGGAGCACTGCACAACAAATTATTACTATTCTTGAGCTTTTTAATAGCATAATGGCACCTTTAATACCTTTTATTGAAGAAATATAGTAATGGAATATAAATAAATCTGTTAACCTTTATTGACGAAAAAGTAAACATTTAAATAGTTGTTATTACTGCAATGAGAAAGATGACTCTCACAGAAACGCACCCAAAACTAATAAATTTCATACAACAATTAACACAACAACCAAGAGTATTAAGCTACAGAGAAATATCAAAAAGCATAAAAGTCTACGATGAGAAAGTAAGCGTGAAAACAATACAGCACTGGATGAACACCCTCAAAGGACCAAACCCGGAACAGAGACCTCAATTTTTTTACTTTCCGGCATTTTACTACGAAGCAATAGGACTAACGGCTCACCAATGCTGGGGAGAGCTGCCACAAAACCTAAAAAAATGGTGTACATACTCAGTAAAACTCCATGATTACAAAAGCGGAAAGCAACTAAACACTATACTACTGCCATACAGAGACAAAAAAATGAATTTTTTAACAACAGGAAAAACAATATACAATTTTGATGGAACTGCTTCAGAAAAAGATTATGACAAGGAAATAGAAGAACACTTCAAAAAGTGCGAGGCGCTGACACAATTAAAAACTTTAAAAAAAAATCCTTTAATAATTCCCTGCATTTTTGAATACAAAAACAGGGCAACAAACGCGCAACATGTATGGAAAAGGTTCAAAGAAAAAGTAGGAAAAAATTTGAAGCATTATTGCCCAAAAGTATTAACGGATCAGCAGGGAATTCACGCCATAAGAAGAACAATGACATCACTACAACCGCTAATAATAGAAACAAGAGTAGAATATTTACCTTACAACAACGACAGAGATTATTATTATATAACCACAAAAAAACTTTGCGCAAACGAACTTTACAAAAACACTACTATGCTAAAGGTTTACAAGACTCGCGAAGGATTTCTAAACGTGGCGCAGGTAGAACCATCAAAAACCGAACAATTGCTCACCGCGGCAGAAAAAGGGGAAATTATAGATATAAAAATTATACTAAAGAAGAAATCAGAAGATCTATTAAGAAACTCAAAATTTACGCACATAGCGTACGAAGAATTATATGATCCTAAAACAGGCAGTTGGGAAGGCACGGAGTAATGGTTAGCGATTCAATTACTAATCATAAAAATCTGCGGAAAGCGTCCTACTCCACACTAAAGTGTGGAGTTTGATCAGACGCTTTCTGATTCGCGGATGTCAAGAACCACTAGTCAAAGACCAGCGGTATGTTGCTTAACGCAATAGCGCACAGTGGTTCTTGATCATGCTCAGAAACTTTCCATATTCACTGCATGGTTTGCTTCAGCTACCAGTTACAAACCGATGGAAAGTTTCCGACATTTTTAGGATGTCAAGAACTGCGGTTCTTGATCATGCTCAGAAACCGCTTTCTCACTTCAAACTTAAGCGAGAATGTTATGAATGGCGGTTTCTGACATTTTAAGCCAAAACATGCGCAATATTTATATACTCAACGACGAAATTTCGTCAATAAAAAGGGGTTAATATGAAGCATGAACACTCGGGTGGTCATTACGTCAAAAAACTGTTAAAATCGTTAATGGACACAGGAAAAAAGTACAGAGAATTCTTGGCATCATGGATTTTTGATGCGGTACATTTCACGGTAGTTCTATACGCTTTAAACTTGTTCAGCTCTAATATTAACGAAGCATTATCAAAACTAGTGCAAGTAAGTGATGCAGTATCCGGAGGAGATTTGGGTCAGGCATCGATAGCTAATGTGGCGCTACAATCGTTCTTCATAAGAGCAGGAATATTGCTAATCGCGCTAATTATAGCATACTTGGTATCATACACTTTCACAAGAGGGATAATACTAAGAATTATAACGAGTAAAAAAATTGATTACGGAAGATTCTTCTGGCTTAACACGTTGTGGACTATAGCGTGGCTTATCATTGGCGCAATTCACATATATGCAATACTGCCCGCGATTATACCAATAATAGGAGTAATATACTCAATAAATTATATTATAGGAACGATTATTTATTACATAATCATGCTCGCACCGCTAGCGGCATACTTACATTTGACTATATGGCTTCACGAAGGGTTTTCAGAACACCAAAAAATCAATGAAGCATTCAGAGAAGTTGTAAAAAGCACTGCTAAAATTTACAAAATGCTTCCATCATACACAGCAGCATTAATACTTATAGCACTGTTATCACTGCTCGCGCCTTACGTCCAAAAAGGCAGTGAATCAACTCAATGGATTCTCACATTCGCAATATTGATATCCCCGTGGCTCTCAGCGATAAGAGTTCATGCAAGAGCGATTAAAGAAAATAATGTATTATAAATATAAAATGTAAATATAAAACTGTAAAAAAAATATGACAGCGTAAAAAAATGATGAAAAAAGAAAAAAGTTTTTTCAGGAATTCAGGAAAAGGGCAAACATCATTCTTCATAATAATTGGCTTGGCAGTGCTGATGGTTATGGGAGCAACATTCTATATAGTGACAAAACAGCAGATGATAGCAGTACAGTCAATACCGTCAAATGTGAGGCCAGTTTACGACTTTGTGAAAAGCTGTGCGGAACAGGTAGGAAAGGACGCGTTGATAGATATAGGGTTGCAGGGAGGATTCATAAACATTCCTAGAAATATAGAGAGGGACCCTTCAGCATATGTTTTTCAAGATCCCGGAAAACTTATAAGAACACCACTATGGTACCACAAAGGTGAAGACAGAGCTCCAACTATTGAAGAAGTTCAGGCGGAACTCGAAAGAGTAATAGAAAACAACCTTCCGGAATGCATAAACAATTTTGAAGGCTTCGAAAATTATGGAGCCAGGCAAGAAGGCAACGTAAGCGTGGCTGCAATACTTGGTGAAGAAAACGTAATAATAAAAATATTTATGCCAACAACACTAGACCTTGTTGAAGGAGTGCCAAAAATAGAAGTATTCGAAACAACAATGCCAGTAAAACTGAAAAGTATATTGGAAACTGCAAGAGTTATACAAAAATCAGAAAATGAAAACAACAAGTTGGAAAAAGCAGTAATAGGGTTGTTGAGCGCAAACCCTAACACTCCTGTTAATGGCTTAGACTTCAGTTGTGACACTAAAACTTGGAGAGTTAAAGATGTAGAGAACGAGATAAAAACGATGATGCAAACGCTTTTGCCAAGAATAAGAATAAAAAACACTTTGACAACACCTTTCGAGAATTCTGAGAAAGAGTACAAAAAAGTATCTAACATGTACACAAGTGATGATGCTGAAGGAATTGAAGGTTTCAGGGCGGCATTCAACGACGTTGGTGAAGGAAGAATTCCTGAAAATCTCCCTGAAGATTTTTATGATTATGCGCACTTATACTTAGATATGGGGGTTAAATCATCACAGCCAGTAGGAGTTTCAATACAATACTACCCCGAATGGGATATGGATATAACAATAAATCCTAGCGATGGAGGAAAATTAACGAGCCAGAAAAAAAGTGCTATACCAAAACTGAACTTTTTATGCCTTAACACTTATCACTTTGCATACACGATGAGAATACCTGTACTTATAACTTTGCAGGACGAAAAAGCATTTTTGGGTGAAGGGTTCACTTTCAGTTTTGCAACACCTATACTTATAAGAAATAACGAAGGATTCAGAGATCCAAAACCGTGGAAAAACTTTCAGGGATATGTTGAAGACGAAGAATTCTGCAGAGAAACTGGTGACGAAATAATAACGGTCCAAGGATTGGGAAGCGAGGAAGGACTTCCAATAAAAACGCCCATAAAAGATGTGAACGTATCGTACGAGTGCTTTGGAAGAACATGCAATCTGGGGAGCACGAAGAGCGACGGTAGTGGAACATATCAGCTTGTAACATACCTACCGTCAGCGTGCAGCAATCCAACAATAACTCTAGAAAAAGAGGGATATCTTCCCGCAAGCGAGCAGTTAGATACAGACCAGAAAGAATTGTTATTGCCAATGCAGGCAATAAGAGTAATGAATTTGAAAATAGTGAAAAAATCTTATTTTTCAGACAGAAGTGAAGAGTTCAGATGGGGTCCTGAAGAAGAGTTGGGAAGAACAAACAATGCAACTATAGCGTTGCACCACCCAGAATACTCACAATACATAAATTATCCAAGAGACAACACAATAAGTATAGCTGAAGGAACCCACACTTACGAAATAGAATCATACTTAACAACTTTCGGAAAATTAAGAGGAGGGTTCGTGAACCAAGAATGGAAAATAAAAAGTTCAGAAATTGAAGGCAAAGACACGATAAAATTAACGCTGGTAGAATACTACCCTGCAGATGATGATGAAGGAATGGCAAAGCTCCTTAATGAAGGAACAATAACTCAAACTAACAAGCCGGTGATAGAATGAGCAATAACTTCAACAAATCGCGGAATATGTCCATTATTACCATAATTTTAGCACTATCATTAATACTATCAATAGGAATTATTGGAGCAGTAATGGGTGTTAATATAGAGCAGAAAAATGATTACGTAACAGCAATAGGCGACAACAATGCGACGATAGAATTTATAACTCAAGAAAAATCGAGCTCAACAATATATTACGCGCAGTCAAGAGAAGACTTTAGCAATAGGAATTACAAAACTTTATCAGGAACAACATTAACAAAACAGCACAAACTGGTACTAAAAGATTTGCAGTCTGGAACAAAATATTACTACAGAATGTTCACTATAATAACCGAAGGATCACAAAGGGGGAGGGCGGAAGTTTCAGACAATAACGGGCAGTATTATAGTTTTACGACAACAGGAACGAGAAGCACTGCAAATGCAGGCACGCAATCACAAACAAATGGTGTTGATTTACAGGCAACAGGCCAGAACGAACAAATTCAGGATGGGAAGACTATAATAACTTTTCAAACAACAATAGAAAGTATTACAAATATAACTTATGGAATAGGAGCTCTAACAACGAACATACTAGTAAGCGCGACGCCAGCAAAAACTCACACGATAACTCTAAACACGAATAACGAAAAGGTTTACAAGTACACAATAACTGCATGCGCCTCGAGCAATACTTGTATTACTACGCAGGAAAAAACATTCTCAAGCTATTCTACGGGAAGTCCAACAATTAATGCAACAATACCTGCAGGGGTTAACACTAATACTATAACCATAACGGGCAGTACTAGAGCAGGAATAACATTAAATGTGTTTGTAAACGGAGAGTTTAAGACTGCAAAAAAGGTTGACAGTGACGGAAGATTCAGCATAAACAACATAAACTTGGTTGAGGGAGTGAACACTATTATATTGGAAACAGCTGACTCTTTCAAACAGAAAAAAACATTTGTTACGCTATATGATTCTACACCTCCGGGAGCCAACATATCATGGACTCCTGACGTAAGCATAACCAAGGAAACAAAAATAAGAGTTAATGGAACTATTAGTGAAAAGACAATGATAAAAATAAATAATGAGACAATTGGTGAAGCAACAACATTCGACAAAATAATAAACTTACAACCTGGAGAAAACAAGATAAAAATAGAATTAAAGGATGCTGGAGGCAACGAGTACGCTGAGGAAAGAATTATAACTTATGACAATACACCATTAAGATTTGAGAAAACAAACCTTAACAATCTAAGGTACGCGTACAATCCTGAAATAAAAATAATAGGAAAGTTGAACAAGAAAGCATCAGTAAGCGCTAAAATTAATGGAAAAGTTGAGAAGACTGCGGGCACCAATGATAACGGAGAATTTTCAATGACTGTACCATTAACAGGTAAAACAAGAGTTGATGTTGCTGGTAACACTGCGAGCGCGCAGCTAAACACCGGGCTGAAAAATGATGTAGAATTATATGCTGCTGACAGCGCGGGGTATACTGCAACAACACCAAAACAAGAAGTAGTAAGAACTTTATGCGGCGGAGGAACGATAATTGTTAAAAGATCCAACGTGATGCCAAACATATTACTACCAAGATTGATAATGAAGGGTATACCAAAAATAACTCAAACGGTAACATTCGAAACTATAAACAAGAACATAAAAATATTAAGTGTTAAAGCATTCAAGCCAACAGGTTTATCGGATGACGTGCTTAAAGATTACGATCAGGAATGGTTTGATGTAGGCAACGTAAAATTAAGAAGGCCTGACAAAGGAGCCGCGAGCATAACACTAAATATTAATGCTCCAGATCCCGCAAAAATAGATGGAGCAACAACTTCAGAAAAAGAAAGAGCATTATCAGAAAATAGAAAGGGAGAATGCAAGGGCGCCGGTGGGTGCTTCAAAGGAATAGTATTTTTGGACATAGAATATCAACAAACTCAAGAAATAACGACCACAGATCCCACGTTGGACGCACAACTGCCTGACAGAAGGGCGTTACCTAGAGAAAAGCAAACGGAATGCTTTGAGTACGAAGTAGAGATAGATCATCAAATAGATCCCGGCATAATAAGCGACAGCTTCCTTAAAAGAACAGTAACAAATCTTGATCATGCAATAGAGGGTTTAGAACACGCTGAAGAACAATTGCAAACGGCCACAGAAGTAGGTTATTACGCGTGCTTCGCTACTAGAGCTTGGGAACTGGTAGATAATATTAGAGAAAAGTATGCTTGCGAGTTCTCTCCGGGATTGAAAGATGTTTTGAAAAGTTTGTCAGGAACCAAGACAAGCGTTAAAGATATAGCTAGTATAGGAAAGTGTGATGAAGCGTTCGGCGGGCAAGGCGGTGATGATAAAAAACTTAATTCGTGCAAATCATGCCAAGACGTTTTAGAACATAGAGAGAGCGTTAAAGATTACAGGAGAAACATATGTTATAGAGTTACGGGGCCCAGCGCTCCAACATTTCAAACATACATAAGAGCTAATAGTGGGAAAGCGTTAAAAGAAGTGGCAGTTAAAGACGGAAAATATCTTACTGGAAGCAGTTGCAGTTTCGGAACTAACAATTTGGTTAACACTCAAAAAATCAGCGGTGCTAAAGGGGTTGACGGAATTCAACCAATAGCGATTAAAACTGATACTGATTATGAATCTATAAGCAAGTTGTACGAAACAAATGGTGAGACTTATTGCAAGGGATTGCACCCTGCAGATCCGAAATGTTGCGCTGCAGAATATGACAGATTGTACGGACCTGTATGCAGGTGGTTTTCTAAAGGCGCTGACTGGTTCAACGAGCTGGACCATAGTTTATGTTTAGGAGCGCAAAACTCTGGAAATTTGGAAAAAGTTACGAATGCTAAAGATGGCTCTACAAGTAGCGGGTTGGGGCTTAGTTGCAGAGCATCATACAAAAACAAAGGGTTGTGTGATGAAGGAGCTCTAAGTGCTACTCCTGAATATTTCACTCCATCCTTTACTGGGTTAAGACTTAAAGAGCCAACGATTCAAGACATGCCAGAAATAATAGGGAGGATAGTGCCTATAGGAGCAAATTCTGGAATATTGTCAAGTTTTGCAACCGATGAAACTGCCAAAGAGTTTGAGATAACCCTTGGAGGGGCGGCGCGCGGGGGTTTCACAGGAACAACTGCTAATGCTGGTGAAGCGTCAAACATAAATAGCGAGCTTCAATATGTACCGCTAGTAGTAATACCAACAGAAATGTTCGGAGAGAAAAGAGATGCTAGCATAAATGCAATATACAATCATTTCTCGATTGCCCGAACTATTGATCAAAGTAGCAAATTTTGTGATACAGTAAAAGATGGAGGGTGTAATAAAGAAGTCGCAACAGCGATATACGACCAGGTAAAACAAAGAATAGGTAACAAGGATACAACATTCATAATAAGGCCTGATGACGGGATAATAACATCACTGCAATGCGGGTACGTTACAGGAATATATTCAAACGTTAACACCGTAAAAAGAACGATGACTGCAGTTAGAGATTGTTTGAAAAGCGTCCAGCTAACAGGTGACGCAGACCCTGGAATATGCAAAGAAGTAATAACAGAAACGGCGTGCAATTTATTATGGGAGCTAGTACGGTGCGGGGTTCCAACAAAAACAGTTCCTGGTAAAGGAGGAAGTCCTGTTGATTCAGAACCTGGACTTCTTGATTATGCAGGGGCTGGCATAGGTTCGGTAATTGAAGGGTTTAGAGAAACACAAAGAGATATAATATCTGAAGATGGTCAGGATGAAGTGTTTAAAGCAATGTTTTTAGACAAGAAATTGCAGAACGCGGCATGCTTGTATGCTTTTACCGGCGAGTGGGACTTCAATATGGAAGGATTAATAAACGCAAAACTAGACTCTAAACCCGCAAAAACCATAGGATTCTTGCCATTCGTAAGAAAAGAATTTATAAGCTTCGATCCAACAACAAAGCCTAAAGGGTTGACAACGTGGACTTACAGAACCGCGCCATTACTAACTGCAGGCAGAGATATAACTGTTCAATTAGAACTAGTATGCTCTGATAGTATTCAATGCGATCCATCACAAGGGTATCCCGGAGGAAAGTGTGATTGCTATGCTATTGGAGAGAAAAAAGTAGGAGTACCATTATCAAAAACAAGTTTGAGAAAGGGCGAACAGTTAGGAACTACTGCCGCTGACGAGATAATTCACACAATTCAAGCTGGTGAAGGAGGAAGCAATTACAGGTATGACAAGGCAGTATTAAGCTGGCAATGGGTTGACGAGAGGACTGGAGAGGCGAGAAGCGACAATGTAGTAAGAGGAATAATAACTGGAGCAACTGACGCGCCAATACAATGCAAGTTCGACATATTCGCGGGAGTGTTCAGGTGCGACTCAGGAATAGATGATTACAACGGAGCAAGATTTGGAGGGGATATAACACTAAAAAATGCTGTTCAAGGAGTGTTTACTCTGGGACAAAAAATAAATTTCAACATACCAGTACAATTATCTAGAGGAACACAACAAGACAGCTCAAGATTATTCACTCAAGACACAAAATGGTTGATATACACAATATATGATCATAACAATAATATTGTGCAGACTAACAAGAACAAGCAGGCACCATTAATGCCTATACAAGTAAACCACGAAGGAGGACTTCAAGAGTATAACCTTAACAGTGAAGGAACAAGTCAAGAAATAACACTGGACAAAGATGTGCACTTCAGGACTAGAAGCTCTAACATACAAGTAGAGTTCAACAACTTGAATGCTCAAAGAAGAGCATTAATGGATACTCAAGGAACGATAGAAATAGTTGGAGGAAGTATACAAACAAATGAAGAATTCTTGATAAAAATAAAGAATGCTGCAGTAAATCTAAAGTACTCAATATATAGTATAACTGGTGGAAACAAGAGATCATACGATGATGATGAAGATAACGCTCCGGACTTTTGGACAATTGGAGGACAATTACAGCCAACAACAGGAACATCACAATTGGTAAGTAATCAAATAACATTCAAAGGAATAAAAATAACATTTCCTCAACAATTACTAACAGAAATACCAGCAAGCAGGAGCATATTCATAAGAGTAATACCACCAACAGCGGTAGCAAACGCGTGCGAGCAGTACGAAACAACTCCAGCCCAGTGGAAGGCAGTGTTCGAAATATATGATAGTATAGCAACAAACGCTGGAGGGGGCTATGTGCCAAACTACCATCAAAGAACTCTGGACCCTGTAACTGATGAAGAACAAGAAAAAACGGTGCTATTCAAAGCGGTATGCTCGCAAAATTATGCGGGGCAACAATCAGGAAGCACAATAAGAGATTGCGCCATAGGGCAAAACAGCGCTCCATGCTGGTGTGGAGATACTTCGAGCATTACAAAAACAGAAAATTGTGGTACAGGAGTAAACAATGTTGGAACGGTGTGCGGATATAATATTGCAAATGAAGATTTGAGAGAGTGCGTTGCTAGCACAGAATTAGCAATAATAGAACAACCACAATTATTAGTTGACGAAAATATTCCCGAACAAAATCCCGCGAACAGTAATATCTATGAAGTATCAATTAACAAAGAGGTTAAAATAAAAACAAAAATAATTACTTTACAAAATATTAATTTGCGCTCAACAGTGAACGGTCCAATAGGAAGCTCTGCAACGGCAATACAACCGCAATCAACTGCAATAAACAATGGTGATGGCACAACAACAATAGAAGCAAAATACACGCCAACAATTGCAGGTGAACAAGATTTAGTGCTGAAATTGCAAAGCGGAGATAGAGAGTTCACTAAGACATACAAATTAAGAGTGAGTTTCACATCTTAAACAACCACAGAAACGAGCCGAGACAGGCACAAATACCTAACTAGAAAAAAAGATAATGTTTAAATAGACTTGCAACAATACCACCGCTATGAGCACCGACAGCGTTGCAGAGAACAAGATACTGGAGAAATTAGATTTTCTAAGCAGAGAGATAGAAGTTATTAAGGAACATATGGTTGATGCGGATACCATTCTTAGTTCTGAAGAGAGAGTTCTGCTTGAAGAAAGTTTAAAGAATGAAAAACAAGGGAAACTGGTTTCTTTAGAGGTTTTGAAGAATGTTCGAAATAAAGTTAGATAAGCAACCAGAAAAGTTCTTGAAAAAATGTGAGAACATTCTATTCGGAAGAATTGTTGGAAAGTTAGAATTACTGAAAACAAACCCAGTTCCACACGACTCAAAAAGAATTACTGGTTATGAATTACCAACATTCAGAATAAGAATAGGAAAATACAGAGCACTTTACAGAATTAATTATGATACAAAAACAATAATAATAGTTTCTTTTGACAACAGAGAAAATGTATATCTATAAGACACTTATTAATTTTTCACACTATTACTATCTTCACAAATCATAAAAAATCACTCTCCTAAAAGTTTGCATAGTTCATCAGAACGAGACACGTGAAAATCGCGCATAGAATTTTTGAAGACGACATGCAAAGGTTTCAACTCGCTATT
Organism: Candidatus Woesearchaeota archaeon; assembly: GCA_016203445.1. GTDB lineage: Archaea > Nanobdellota > Nanobdellia > Woesearchaeales > ARS49 > JACQMS01. The sequence continues at coordinate 45,421 of JACQMS010000019.1, read as the reverse complement.
ACAAGACTCGTTAACAACATTATACTTTTCACGAATGTAAGAAACAGCATCTTCACCAAGAACATTCCTATTGCTTGCAGAAAGGCAATAGTACTTCAATGCCTGAGCCGCGCGCGCATGATAAAGCATCCTGTCACCAAGAGCATCAAAAAGAATTGCAAAATCCCTGCAAACATCAACATTCGAAGAATCATGAGTTATAGAAACACCAGACCATAAAACAGAGTCAACACGGTCAAGAATTTGTCCAGAAACTATTGTAGGATCTGCGCACTCAAGCATTGATGAAACCTCCAAAATTTTGTGAATCCTTCCAGCACCAATATAAGACTTAACAACTCTCTCGTACAAACCCAACCCGTCAGTAGGCCACAAATCAACAGCCTTAACAAACTCGCTAGAAGCACCAATAAAATCTTCACGCATAGCATAACACTTGCCCAAGTCGGCATGATAAACATAATTCATTGGAAAAACGTCAACAAGAGACTCCAAAAGAACAGTACACATATCCAAATGTTCAAAATCACCATCACCGGTAGAAGGAGGCCTTAAATGTTGAACAAGTGAAAGAGTTCTATCACCCATATCGAAAGAAGTGCCAGAAAATTTTTTGAAAGAACACCAATCAACAGCCCAAGAAACAAAAGCTCCGTCATAAGAGTTCATTAAAGAAGTATCCATATACGAGAAAACATCATAAGCCTTAGACCACTCTTTATTACGAAGAAAATTTATACCAACAGATATAACGCTATTATTATCAAGTATTGGAATGTCGCAAGGAACTGGCTCTTTTAATACTGTAAAATTAACACTGTTATCAATAGAATCAACAATGTGAAAATCTTTATGAGGGTGATGGCACGACAAAAACCAGCCAAGAAATGCAACAAGACCCGCGCTTTTAATACTAGCATCCCAATTCATGAAAGTCAAAAAAACAAGAATAGTATAAAAGCATTTGCATGAAATTGAAGGAAGATCAACAACCTCGCGCTCTGGGCTTTAGCCCGACAATTCTTGACATCCCCAGAGAGTAATTAAAAAGGTAATATTTATAAAGAATGTTGGAACCCTTCATACGGGGGCATTAATGATGATAGTTACTTACACTATACCGTTTATAGATTATGAATCATTCCAAAGAGAATTAGGAAAATCAGAAGAATTAGTAGAACTGGCGTTATATGATCTTCACGGAAAAGCGTGTGAAATAGGTCTAGTGAATAATGAAAGAGTAAAAGCAATGCATGGGCCAAGACTACCGCTACAAGAAAGATTCAAAAAACAGCACTACCAAGCGGCAAGAATTGCACGCACTCTAGGATTGCAAGAAATTATTTTACACCCTCACAAAGTGCAAGGCGATGAGAACGAGAGATTAAGAGAACAAGTAAAAACTTTAAGATTCATAGAATTATACGCGCAAGAAACAGGGGTAACACCAGTTATAGAAACATTTGGAGGAAAAAGAAGAGTGCTCAAACCAGAAGAAATAACATCAACTGGAATAGCGATGGACCTTGATACTGCGCATCTCGAAACGCTTGCGTGCTTAGAAATAATACTAAATAATTCTAATAATATTAGAAGTATTCACATTTCAGGGATTATAGAAGAAAAAGGAATGTTAGTGCAACAGCATATACCAATAACGATTAGAGAAGAATTAATGATAGAGCAAATCCTGGCAATGAACTTGAATGGACGTTTAGGAATAGAGTATGAATCACAGCACGTAGAGGAATCTATAAGTGACACAAAATACATAAGATTACTGGTCCAAGGATATAAAGCGCTTATGGACGCAGATTTCACGAAAGCAAAGTCATTATTTCAAAAAGCAGTAATAGAACGTAAAGGATACCTTGTTGCATACCTTCAAGGAATTACGCTAATGAAATCAGAAGATTACACACATGCAATAAAATCATTCGAAGAATCACTGCTTTACCATGAGGCACACGCAACAACACACCTATTCTTGAGCTATGTATTAAGAGCTCTAGGAAAAAATAGCAGAGCAGAACATCACGAGAAAAGATGCATTGAATTGGATCCAGTACTGGAAAAAGATATACTTCTTACACGCACTCAATAGCAAAAGGAATCTCCTTTTGAACCTTCTCACTAGATATTCTGCCTATATGAATGTTTACAACAACTCCCGGAGAACCTCCAACTGAAAAAGAAGTATTGCGGTCAAATAGCTCACGAATTTTCTCCGCGGCACGCCTCATTCCTGGAGGTATAAACCTTCTGTCAAAACCTTCAACATACCCTCGACGCTCAGCTTTTCTAGCAACATCATTCAACCCCTTCAGATGCATGTATGAAAGTTCTGAGAAAAAAATACCTTCACCAACAACCAATAAGTCAACATCTCTGCCTGGAGAAAAAAGCCATTTTCCATCACGAGAAAAACCTCTAGCCCTGCTTCCAACAATGAAAATATGAGTATCAGTGGTGTCAAATAATGATTCTCCCGGAAAGCTTTGCTTAAACCTTTCAGAAGCAACACTCAAAGAATCAAGAATTTCTCTACGAATAATTACCAAATCACTGCGAGACTTCAACCCCAGAGGAATTAAAGAGTCTAGTGAAGAAATAATATTTTTCAAGCGAGAAATAAAGACCGCAAACTCATCATACTTAACAGAACAATTCTTGACACAAGTAATAAAAGACTCAAAAGACGCTCTAACATCATCAGCAGGAATTCTAGAAAGAACGCTCGCCTTAATAGATTCAGAAAGGTTCAGAAGATCATCACGCAACAAAGAATTAGTAGCACAACGAATTATCAAAGACTCCAAAACACCCAAGCGTTCAGAAAGCGACGACATGATAACAAAATTTATGAGCAAACTTATAAGGTTTTTGGTGAAATTTATAAGCCAAACTACAACTAACAAAAAAATGACTGAAGAAATCGTAAAAATAATCGATAAAGGAAACAGTGATGAAGAATTATATAACATATTAAACTTTTTAGTATCAAAATGGTTCAAGAAAAAGTTCGGAACATTCTCAGAACCTCAAAGAAGAGCAATACTAAAAATACACTCCAGAGAAAACACGCTAGTATCCGCGCCAACAGGATCTGGAAAAACATTAACTGCATTCATTGCCATACTTAACGAGCTGATAGATAGCGCCCTTAAAGGAATACTAGAAAACAAGATATACTGCGTTTATGTATCGCCGCTAAAAGCGTTAAATTATGACATAGAAGTAAACCTATTAACGCCGCTAAAAGAAATAGAAGAAATTTATGAGAAAAAATTAGGAATAAGAGTTGGAGTAAGAACTGGTGACACTACTGCCACAGAAAAAAGCAAAATGCTCAAAACGCCCCCGCACATATTGATAACAACACCGGAATCACTAGCACTAATGCTTACAAGTACAAAATTCAAAGAACACTTAAACACAGTTCAATGGTGCATAATAGACGAAATTCACGCGCTAGCAGAAAACAAGAGGGGAGTACACCTAAGTTTATCGCTAGAAAGACTACAAAACAAAAATGAAGCAATGACGAGAGTTGGGCTGTCGGCAACAGTAGCCCCGCTGGAAGAAGTAGCAAAATATTTAGTAGGTAATGAAAGAAATTGCAACATGATAGATGTACAATACATAAAACAATCAGAATTCAAAGTTTTAACACCAACAAAAAACCTTGCAGAAACAGAACATGCACTATTGCACAAGGGAATGTATGATTTATTGCACGAGCTTATAGAACAGCACAAGACAACACTAATATTCACGAATACTAGAAGTGCAACAGAAAGAGTAGTAGACCACCTAAAAAACAAGTACCCAAAACACTACGCGGAAAACATAGGGGCGCACCACGGAAGCTTATCAAAAGAGCATCGCAGACAGCTGGAAAAAAATCTCCGTGAAGGAAAATTGAAGGTTGTAGTATCATCAACATCATTAGAGCTAGGAATAGACATAGGATACATAGACTTAGTAATATGCTTGGGAAGTCCAAAATCTATAGCGAGATTTTTACAACGCTCAGGAAGATCTGGTCACAAATTGCACGACACTATAAAAAGCAGAGTTATAGTGATGGACAGGGACGACCTTGTAGAATGTTCTGTTCTAGTAAAAAACGCGGTTGAAAGACATATAGATAATATACACATACCAAGAAACTGCCACGACGTGCTGGCACAACAATTATTAGGAATGATAATAGAAAAAGAATGGAACGAAAACGAGTTGTACGAGACTATAAAGAGAAGTTATTGCTACAAAAATTTTTCGAGAAAAGATTTTGACGAAATACTAAGCTATCTCGCGGGAGAGTTCACAACATTAGAAGACAGACACATATATGCACGCATAACAAGAGATTTAGAAAACAAAAAAGTTTACAGAAGAGGAGCATTAACAAGAATGTTGTTCATGACAAACATAGGAACAATACCTGACGAAAGTTTTGTAACAGTAAAAATAGGAAGCCAGATGATAGGAACAATAGATGAAGGATTCCTAGAGAGATTAAAAACAGGCGACGTATTCCTGCTTGGAGGACAAACATATTCATTCAAGTACGCAAAAGGATTAGTAGCTCAAGTAACGGCAACAACCAACAGGCCGCCAACAGTACCATCATGGTTCTCGGAACAACTCCCGCTAAGCTATGAACTGGCAGTAAGTATAGGAAAATTGAGAAGGTTTATTCTTGAACAATTCACTGGAAAGAAAAAAAGCGAAGAAATAAAAAGATTTATACAAGAATATCTAGGATTAAACATTGAAACTTCAGAAATACTTTACAACTATTTCTACGAACAGTACAAATACTCAAACAATATACCTAACGACAGAAACATAATATTAGAATACATACCTGAAGAAAAAAAAATAATATTTCACGCGCTGTACGGAAGAAGAGTTAATGATTGCCTGTCAAGAGCAATAGCATTCGTAATAGGAAAAAAGTATGCTAAAGAAGTAGAAATAAGTATAAATGACAATGGGTTCAGCATAAATGGAGCACAAAAAAGCTATGCTATGGAAGCACTAAAAATACTAAACAGCGAAAAATTAGAAATAGTAATGAACAACGCTATAGAAAACTCAGAAGTTTTCAAGAGAAGATTTAGGCACTGTGCTACAAGGGCGCTAATGATACTGAGAAATTACAAAGGGCACCAAAAAAGAGTTGGAAGACAACAAGTAAGCTCGATGATATTGCTGAATGCGGTAAGAAGAATAGACAACAATTTTCCAATACTAAAAGAGGCAAGAAGAGAAGTATTAGAAGACCTGATGGACATAAACAATACAAAAAAAGTATTAGATTTGATAAAAGAAGAAAAAACAAAAGTGACAACCATTGATGCGCAAATTCCATCACCATTCGCATTCAGCATAGCATATCAAGGAACTCTAGACACTATGAAAATAGAAGACAAGCATGAATTCCTGAAAAGAATGCACCAATACATAATGGCAAAAATAGGACAGAATATGACTGCACAAGACAAAAAAGATTTCAGTTATGAAGAATACTGGAAAGAGAAAAATTGCTAGAAGAATTATGAAAAAATAATCATCTCAATGGCTGAAGTCCGGCGCACACAAAACCAGAATCATTAATCAACAATCTTAACAGCGAGGAGTCATCAGTTTTGAACCTTTTAGAGGAATAGTACGCTATAACCCTATTATTAAATTTTGATAATTCTAGAACCGGTACGTGCTCGTTCATATCATTAAGAAAAAATATTTTTGCGGTATCAGTAGTAATAGAATTAACATAATCAACAATCAAAGGAAGATTAAAACGCTTAGAAAAAGAATCCCTAATGGAAGAAACAAGCGAAGAAAACTCAACTTTAGGAACTTGAGGTTCTACAACAGAGCCACGCAAAGGAACATTCTTTACAACCATCCTACCACCTCAAAAAATTTTATTACCTTCTTTTTCCGCGTGCGCCCCACAACCTGAAAACGTGAAGCCACACGAGAACCACGAGACCTAAAATTAGAAGCCAAGCAAAAAGGCCGAAAAGACCGCCAGTGTAACCCATCATACCGCCGCCCATCATGCTATAGCCACAAACCATACAAAATACCTCTCTAAAAACTATTATTTGGTAGCCTTAAAACACAAGATTATAAATCTTGCGAAAAATTATGCAATGCTCCTGCCAGAAAAACGATTTTTATTATGAGAAGATTTTTTCCGAATTATCAATATCAATTATCAATATCTCTCCTAAGGATTAACAATTCATGCTCAAGACCGGAAATTTCCAGATGAACGCGAGCACGATCAATCTTCATCTTCCTCAAATGCTCCTTAGCAGAATCAACAGTCATTCTAGTACCGCCAAAAAAACCAAGCCACGCACCAACGCGGATAACCCTGCCTGAAGAATTATTAACAGCAGAATCAAGCAGTTGAATACTCTCATTAAGAGTATCAGAAACTGTTCTCAGTCTATCAACCTTGTTAGACAATTCAGCCTCCCTAGAACGCAAAGAATCAATGCTCTTAGACAAAACAATCAACCTCTTTATGAAGCGATAATTAAAGATAAAGCTTATAAATCTTACGAGAGTAGAACCCCCAGAAAAAAAGAGGATTCATGAACAAGATTAAATATGCACTGTTATTCATAATAGCAAGTATACCAATATCATTCATAGGATACATAGTAAGAGAAGCAGCAACGACAGCAAACATGTTCACAATAAACTTTTATAGATTTCTAACGGCGGCAATAGCATTGGCGATAATACTGCCATTCATAGACAAAAAAACATTCAAGCCTTCAAAGAAAAATTTGAAGATGTACTCAATAATAGGATTTCTTATAGCGCTAAACTTAACAATGTTCAACATAGCTAACACGATAGCGCCAATAGCAAACGTTTACCTTCTAGCAAGCATAAGCCCGGCAGTTGTAATATTATTATCAACAATGTACCTCAAAGAAAAAGTAACTCAAGCAAAATTGATCGCACTAATGCTAACACTAATAGGACTCACAATAATGAACCCATTACAAAACTCCAACATGACGGGAAACATACTTGCGCTATTATCGGGAGCAACATTCGGAGTAATGTTCACACTACTAAAAAAAGAAGCAATAACAGGAGCGGGAGCAAACTTTTGGTATTTTACATTCGCAACAATATTCAGCACGCCACTACTATATTTCGGAAGTGCTGGAATAATAAGCGCGCTGCCATGGATACTAACACTAGGAATAATAAGTACAGCACTAAGCTATATAGCAACAACACTAATACTGCGTGAAGAAACTGCGGGAACAACAATAATACTTCAAACAATAATAATACCGCTTGGAGCAGTACTAATAGCATACGGAGCATTCGGAGAAATACCAACAATAAAAATCATGATTGGAGGAATAATATTAATAACTGGAGGAATAGCACTAGAAGTGCCGAAAATGATGTAATGAGAAAATGCCCAAAATGCGGAAAGAAAACAGAAGAATACAATTATGAAGGAATAAAGCTATCGGAATGCGAAAATTGCGGTTATGACGAAAGCGAAAAGTATGAAGAGTTGCCAACAGAAAAAACACAAACAAAACACAGACAAGCATACAAAACAGGAGGAAGCACGAGAACTAGAAAGTAGAAGTAAAGTAGTTTAATCAGCCAATATTTTTATGGTTTCCCTCTGTAATTTAATTATTAAGTCTTTAACATTGTTTAATTCTTTCAAATCTATACTTGTATCTACTCCATACGTAGCAATTTCACGATCCATTCTTATAGTTGAACTAATCGCGCGCTTCTCAACATCCAAAGTGTCAAATTGCAAGACAATATCCTTATCAAGAGAAATATTTCCATTATCAATCAAACTAAGAATCACACCAAGAGTGCAAGACTGATTTCTAGACTCGTACCCAAATTTCGACAAGATAGCCAGAAAACAATGATAAATAGAATAAAATCCCACGTTCAAAGCCCAATCATAATTTCTTGTTTTTTCAAGATGCTGGAGAACACCATAATTATACTCGGATTTTTTTAAGTGTCTCTTAGCCAAAGTAATATCTGGATTTACTTTTATAAGTCTAGACTTGTCGCGCAAGCACCATTTCAGATGATTTTCTACTTGAGACATTTTAAAATCACCCTAACATACTTTTCGGCATTGAATGAAACAATACATTCTGAAAGAATAGAGTAAAATATTTTGTCATTCATATTTTTGTATATATCTTCCTCTGAAACGTCAACATATCTTATTGTTTTATCTACGAGCACAGATTTTCTTATTTCTTCCTTAACTTTATTTATTTTTTTTCTCATCTTTTTATCATAGACAAGCAAAACATCCACGTCATTAAACTCTTGACTTTTTACTGACGAACCAAATATAGTTCTGAATATAACATAATCATTAAGCCCGTTCAAATTGTGCGAAACTACTGCAAGCCATTTTGGAGGCTGGTTCTCCTCCAAAGATAGTAAATACTCGATAAATTTTATCGCCATTTTATTTCTATAATCAAAAGAAAAATAAACAGCATTTCCAATAAAGTCTTTTATCAAAACAGATTTACTAACTAAATCATTGCAAAGCTTGCCGGCATGTGCATGATTAATATCTATAATATTAGCAAGCTTGCGAGAATTATATCTATCTTTGAAGTGCTTGAATAGATACTTTGCTATTCTGATTTCGATTTTTGTAAATTGTATGTTTCTAACATTCATATGTATGTTCCTAACATACAATAAATATATAAACCTTTCGTTATTCCGAACTATATTATCACAAAAATTTAGGGGGTGTCGGTGGTTCATGAACACATTATTGCACATCGTTCATCCTTACACGTGGAATCTTGTTGGCAAAAGTTTGGTTGTTGGAGCAATTAAGGAACATTCTAAAAGAGACAAAAATATAGGAACGTTGGGAAGAACAGTTCTTGATACTGGAGGAAGAATACTTCATTACAGGTCAGATCACGGACAATCGATTCAAGGAATGCTTCAAAATATAGCATTAAAAACATGTCCGGCATTAGAATTTTTGTTAGACGAAAGAGTTCGCACAGTGGTAACAACACTTAGAGGTTGTCCTCTGCCCGATGAGAAACCTGAAGGAATTGATGAAGAGAAATGGAAAAATCTTAAAGAAGTTTACGCAACACAATCAGCACTGGCAGAAGCAGTAGGAACAGCAGAATTATCAATATTTATTGGAGGTGCGCTTGAAGCATGCCTAGCAAACACTATATCATTTCACAATCACTATTACAGAAGAAACGGTGAAGAACTAATGTATATACCAGAACTGTGCGCAACATTTGACAAAGAAAGAGCAAAAATAGTAAAAAAGTTATTAACAGAAATAAATGTTAAAGAAGCAACATACGAAGAAGCGATGACTATGTTGAGAAATGGTGGGAGAGAGTGAACGAAATACGGTATTTTTTGAAAAAGATAGATTTAAATAAAACAAACAACACTTCCGATGCATGGATACTGAAACGGTGTGTATTCCAAGAGAAGAGTACATTTTGTTAAAAAGGAAAGAAGTGGTTGCGAATGATGTTCTCTTACAGCTAGAATCAAGTTTGGAAGATTTAGGTAAGGGAAAATTAAGAAGAGTTCGCTAATTTACAAATTCCAAATATTTCTCTTTATTCAACCATATGTGATTAATTATTTTTTGTTGTTCCTTCTTATCACCAAAAGCCACAAGAACTGCTCTATGAGTAGTTTCATTAATCAAAAAATAAAGTCTCTTACCACCAAGCTTTTTCTCACGAAACCAATCAAAACGTAAAGGTTTACCAACACATAAATTCTCAGAAATCTGATCTTTCATCTTTTTGATCCATTCTCGTTCAGACTTCTCAGAAGCATCATAAATTTTAGAAAATGTTTCAGTCACATAAACTTCATTCATACCGTAACGATAATAATGGTTTATTTAAATGTTTTTAACTCTAAGAGTTAACACCTCAGATTCAAGATTCTAGCGATATATGTCAACACAATACAATAATTACCAAAAAGAAGTTTAGCGCCGCGACCCGGATTTGAACCGGGATACCCTTGCGGGTCAAGCTTTCCAGGCTTGTGCAATACCAGATTATGCGATCGCGGCATAACAAAATTGTATTATTACACGATCGCGACCAAAATCCGTAGATTTTGTGTATGCGATCGCGGCAATATTACTAGAGAGATGAACGTGCACGTTTTATAAATGTCACGATTTTCTCCAGAAATTCAAGGCTTCATATCAGCAATATTTCTTGCTTGACCAGTAGCTAGCTGAGCAGTAACAGCAGTATTGGCGCTTGTAGGAGATTGTTGAGCTATAGTGCCAGTAGCTACAGAAACCGCTTCGATGATGGGCGAGCAAACAATGTTAACACCGCCATTCTTGAAATCCTCAATCTTAGGACTAAACCTCAAACAAACCTCTGAGAAAGATTCAGAGTACTCCCAAATGTTAGCAGAACTACCAACAGAGTTCAAAGATGCTCCAGGAGCAACAAAAATAAACTTTCCAGTCTTGGTTGTAGAACCCCTAAGTTCAACGCTTACAGAAAGATTTTCTTTCAAAGGATTCTGAACGTAAAACTCTACAGTGTAAACGTAAGAAGTACCTGAAGAATCATTAATAGGCAAAGAACGAGACGCTTCCAAAGTAACAGCAGAACCTCCAGCAGGAGAACCTACAGTAACGCTAGCACCACGACCAGTAGTAGTAACGAAATTGCTAGTACAAATCTTAGAAGCATAGCACTCTTTAAAAGTTCCAAGACCATATTTGTCACACAACTTTTTAACAGACTCCTCACTCTTTCTCTTCCAAGAATCAGAATTCCAAGAATCCATAATAGCATCAGCAATATTATCATACTTAGTATTAGTAGCACCAAAAAGAGTAACAAAAGCTGTGTTACCCCAATCAGTCAACGAAGAACCACGAACATCCTCAGACCACCAATCACTCAGAGACTTCTGAGAATTTAGCCTTCTAGTAGCATCAGAAGCGGCACCAATTTTTTCATCAGCAGCATTACCGAGAGATTCCATAAATCTGTCCTTCTCAGTTTTACCACTAGCATCTTCTATCGTATCATCTAGCGGAACAAGTCTTTCAGGAACTGCAGGAGAATCGGTAGTACTACCGGACTCCGCCACAGCATCTCTACCGGGTTCGACCTTCCATAAATTACCGCTAGCATCAGCAACAACATCACGAGTATCAGAACCGGTGCCAACAGTTCCAACCTTTCCAGCATTACGATCATTAAATTGAATGACATTGACAGGACTGCCAAGCACGACATCACCATTAGTATCTCTTTCAGAAGTTCTGAAAGAATTAATACTACCATGCTCATCAACATCGGTTGAGAATCTTGGCTTGCCATTAACGGTGTAACTAAGAGTATTACCATCAGCACTAACAGAGTAAGAACCGAACTCTTTACCAGTATTATCGATAAGCATGCTTGTGACAGTTCCATCAGGGTTTATTGTAATTTTCTCAGAAGTAGCGCCGCCAGTAAGTCCATTAAATGCTGTATCTAAATCGAATTCCACACCATTATTTTCTATTGCATCAACCAAATCATTATCTTCAACACCCGCATTTTTAAGTGCATTAACAATTCCCGGAAGTTTGGAAAGGTCAGGATAATCAGTAATACCCTGAAGAGTAACAGAACTACTTCTTGATGAGCCTAGATAAATATTAATGTTATGATCTCTCACCTCAACTCTACCAGCATCAGAAAAGTAAACAGTAGTACCGTCGGACATCGTAATAGTATTCTTGGATTTATCGTAAGATTTTATTCCTCGAAGATTAGTAATAGAACTTATAACAAAATCTCTGACAGTAGAAGGAGAATTTTGGATGTCACTTGATATCTGATTTAACTTTCTCTGCACATCAACAACCGCAGTCAAATGATCAACAGCAATTTGAGATAAAAGAGTCAAAGGCAAACCACCAATCATGAGCGGCGAGCCAGATCCAGCAGATTTATCATCACTACCAGAATCACCGGTTGCGGAAAGTTCTGGAGATAGGACTGGTTGAGGGGCGGCGGGAGTATCAGCTCCAGATAATAAATTCCCATCACTATCAAATGTTAACACTAAACCACCAGCATAAGTTATAGTTCTGGCGGCAGGATTTATACTCGCACTTCCAATAGTATTACCACTCACTCCTCTAGTAAGATCTCTTATTTTATTCTTAAATCCACCAGGTATAGAAGAATCTGCCAAAAAGGAATCTAGTTTAGTAGAATCACTAGCGACGAAAGCACTAGCGTCTTCAGAGGGTGCGTTTGCGGTAACGGCAAGGGAGGGCGCAGTACTTTCAGGAACTCCCGGAGTATTAGTATCGAGTTCTGGTGTAGTAGCGGGAACTTGTACAGATTTAACTTCAATATTTGCAGTGTCTACTTGAACACTTACATCACCTAATGCACTTCTCAAAGCGTTTGTAGGATTAAAATTTTCATCTTTAGGCTTCGCCTTTATATTGTTAAGAGCGGCAACAATGATTGGATTATTAAGTGCATCACTTAATTTAACGCCACCACCGATATTCAGATCACCATTAGCAACAGTCACTGATGGAGCAATTGAATTGCTGGAGCTAGCTACACTTCCTGGATTTGCTGTAGCAACAGTAACAGTTCTGTCAGCACCCCAAAATTCTGTAGAGAAAATATTAGTTATTCCACCAGTGCCAAAACCAACGCTTTCTCTAACCTCAAAAGTATTGCCTTTATCGCGGGTGGTAAGATATAATGGATTACCATTAGCGCTAGTGGCAGTAACACCATTAACTATTAAAGCGACACCATCACCAAGACCCCTAGAAGAAAAAGTGACTGTAGGAGAGCTACTTGCTGATTTATCTGAAGGAATTTCAACAACAGTATCACTGCCAAATTCTGCATTATTTGCAAGAGTCTGCACCCCTATGTATCTAGCAAATATTAGAGAGCCGTCAGTCTGAGAATTTTTCGTAACTTTTCCAACAGCAATATTAACATTATTATTCCATTCATTAACCTTAGATCTATCAAGACCGCTCGTGAACCTGTTAATAATGCGACCATCACTACCAATAATAATACGTTCTACAACAGAATCAGAAAACACTCCGTCATTAACTCTGACTTCATAAGTGTAAACAGTTTCATCAGCGCCATTAATATTGCGAACTTCAGATGAAGGTTCTGAAACATAATACTCTTGCCCAGCAGAATTACTCAATACATTACCATCAACCTGTATGTTAGAACCGTCGCTAAAAATACCCCTGTCCTGAAGAATGATAGATATTTTAGAAGGCGTAGGAACAACCATGTTACCTTGTGGAACGTTTACATTAGAAATTGCGGAAGAGCCGTCAGGAGGATAAAATCTGGTATCACGCCAATTCTCTAATGTTGGAAGCATTGCTTGAATACGCACTTTTTCGGCATCTGAAAACTTTCTAGCAGGATTATTTAAAGCATCAATTAAATTTTTTGCATCCCTGCCTAACAATATGGTATTGGATGATTGTACATCAGATATAAAATTTTCAACAAATGCAACTCTATCAACATTTACGCCATCAGCTTTAACCAATTCCAAAATTGAAGTGGCAGTATCTCTAACTTCAGAATCAGTAAGGGGAGTTGTAATAGCATCATGCTTAACAATTGGTAAAGTATTTATCGAGGGAGTGGATTCTTGAATCTGTTGGGTGGGGGCGGTAACAATAGGGTTAACTTCCTCAACTTTTTGGCTAAGTATTAGTGCTGGTGTCGGTCTTGCGGGCGATGAAGGATTTTTCACCGCGTTTTTAACACTTGCAAGAATACCGCCCCAAATATTATTATTCTCAATATCTGAAACTCTCAAACCATTAGTTAAACTACCAATCATCTGCTCACCATTATTGGTTATTGGAGGTTGAGGAGTTGAGACGCGCAAGTTATTAGACGCATCAAGAGTTACGGACGCAATAACAGGATCTTTACTAGTAAACCAAGTTAAAGGGTTCAATGAAGCTCTAACATCTTCTCGAATCTCAAAATTAACACCGTCACTAGTATAAAGGTATAAATTGTTACCGTTCAAACTTTGAGCAGTTCTTCCGTTAACAACAATGTTAACACCATCAGTAGGAGCGTTTCTAGAAGTTAACGAAACAGCTCTAGAAGTAACAGGTGATTGTGTGTCGGAATATGCATCATCAGCATTATCTGCATCAGCATTTTCTGATATAGTAATTGCAGTTCTTTCATACAAAACATCCTGAACAGAGTTTTTCGTTGAAATAACAGCCGATCGCGCTTGAGAGTCATCATTAGTAACTATTTTTATTCTCATATTCATAAGTTGTAAAGCAGTTCTTATCCTGTTAAGTTCTGTAGAACTCGCATCCTTCAAAGTTCCTCCATTAGTTGTTGCGCGAAGTTGATTAGTAACATCGTTTAAAACATTCAAAACGGCAGTTTCCTCTGATTGAGAAAGCTTTCTATTATTATTCGTTGCAGACAATAATACTTCATTAATATCTTGAATATCATTAAGAATAGTAGGAGAGTTTGTAGAATCCGTTGAAGTAAAATCTCCTTCAGTTACTGCACCAAAATGAGCCGTGCTTTGTCTACTAAGCTCTTGTGCCAACGCCGCTTCTGTGCTTATACCATTATCGGTACCATCAGTAGTTTGTTCGGGAGCGCGAGTAGCAGTAACAGAAACTCTACTTTGAATATTTCCAAGACCTACGATGAACGATTCAACACCCCCGCCATTGTTTTGATCACCAGTAAAAGCTTTATTAACAAATTGACGCCATTCATCACGCAATGAAGAATCAATATTACCACCCCCCGCGATATTAGAACTTGTAAGAACATTTCCAGAAGTATCCCTTACCAAATTTCCATTTTTATCAACATAAACCCTATCAACAACACTATCACTTCTAAAAGTGCGATCATTAATTTTAACATCATAAACATAAACCTCTTGAGATCCAGAACCAGAACTAATAGTTGTAAGAGTCGGTTTGGAAGTATAATACTCATAACCATTTTCATTCTCAACAGTTACGCCATCAACAACTATTGTTGAACTAATACTTAGTATTCTATCATTTAGAGTTAGAGCTGCAGGAGTAGTAGTTGTTGACGCGCTAGTTCCTTTAATAAAATTAATAGCTCTTTGAACATCAGCACCTCTAACTCTTAGAGAAGGATCAAATTGTACATCATAACCATTAAGCCCTTGAGCAGTAACTGTACGTTCTATACCATTAGAACCTATTAAAACAACAGAATTAGTAGTACCACCCTTACCCGCATTTGATTTTACAATATAAGGAATCATACCTCCAGAATTATCAACAATGTAAAGGGTTGTTCCGGGAACTGCTATACTATTAAGTTTTCCAGCACGACGAGAAAGTTGTTCACTAGGATCTTGACTGAAAAACTCTTGAGATCTAGAAATAACAGTATCTTTTTCAGTTTTAGAAAGAGCAGAATTGGGTTTTAAATCTACACTATTTTGAGAAGTTCCACTACCAGCATTAAAAACTCCAGTGACAGGAGTTCCTCCATTAGCGCTAGTTGCTGAAGCTATTGCAGGACTTTCGTCAGCGCCACTCCCCAGACCAGTGTCAGGAACGGCTCCAGCAGACGCATCCACAAGCAAGTTATAAGAGCTTTCTGCACGCGCAGCATCAATGGCTGAAGCATCAATAGGAGTTACTTCTTGCAGTCTATCACTAACTTCTAATGCTCTTACAGATAATGCAGATCCGGGCTCTGCAGAATTTCTAATAATATCAATATCATTTATTAAATCATCACGCACTAAAGTCGTAAATTCTACACCTGAAGATAATGCTTCTTCAACCTCTCTTAACAATGTATCATACGCAGACTCCCCGGGAAGCTGAGCGCCAGTGGTTATTACTTCTCTAGGAGTTGAGTAGCGAGCTAACAAATCTTGCCGTGCCTGACTATCTGCATCCTGCAAAGTTCTCGAAGAGCTTACAATTACAGAAGTGTCTCGAGAATTTATTGATGATGATTTATATTGTGTATTAAATATTCTAATACTATCACGAAGAGCAGATGCTGTTCTGGTATTACTTCCAAACAATGAAAAATATTCTGTTCGAGCATCAGCATCAACAGAAGATCCAGCACCAAGAAGAGTCAGTGGTTTATCAGCAGATTCTGGAACCGGCAATATCCCTGCTTGTTTGTCAGGACCAAAAGAATCTTTCATCAAGTAGAAATTATTGTTAGATCGACTTGAGAGGTAAAACCCCGTTTCTTGCCCGTTTACCAATATAGGATACCTTTCACCAATCCAAGAAGTATCATCACCGATGCTGATAGAATCAGTATCCTGGATAACTCCTAGGGTTGCAACGAAAATATTCATTATCACAACCATCAATACAATACTCCTCAAGATTTTAGTACTGCTAATTTTTTCTTCACCTCGTCTAAATTATCACAAGAGCTAGAGCCTGAAGACCACCAATCTTTGAATTTGTTTTTAGAACTCCACTCTTCAATTACGTTTTTTGATTCTGACCACAAGCTAACGCTGGCGCAAGAAAACCTCACAAAATTCCACCCGGGGCCGGTTTTCGCCTGCTCGCAAGAAGTACTGCAAAGCTTTCCTACAGCTTGCTGTATGAATACTGGTCCGGGAGCGTAAAAAAGTTTTGTAATCTTGTTCATCAAATCATCCCAAACTCTTAATGGAAGAATACTGTAAGCTTCACCAATCACAAGACTGCAAGTTGCTGACTGTTTAGCCATCCTGCAAACCCTCGAAGGCTGGTTCTTTCTAGGAACGTCCTCAACAAGACATCTAGCATACTCGCACTGTATCTGATTATACTTATCAAGATTGTGAATTATTCCGGGAATGCAAAGTCTTACAGCACTCAATATTATAGAATTCTTAATATCCGCATCAGTGCCAAAAGTGTCAAACTTTTTATTAGGATCTTTGGGAGAAAATATTTCTGCAATACTTTGAGCACGATTTCGTACACTATCCATCCCGCTCGCTATCCCGCCAATATCTGCAGTTCCACCGCCATAATACCAAGGAAGATTTTCAGCAGAACCTTTGCAAGTCACTACGGCGCAAGCCTTGTCAACATAACTGCCAATTTCTGACAGCAACCCTTTACCATCACCGCCTCCACCAATTCCTAACTTTTCCAAAAGTTTAGTGGAACTTTCAGTTGTAGGACACGCTCCAAAATCATAAAATGAATCAAGACTACCGCCATCAATAGGTCTTATAGTTTCTGCAATACCTCCAATAAGCCCGGTAGCAGTTTCCAAAACTATTTTGGTATTAGTCAATTGCTGTTTAAAACCGCAAATGCTTTCAACAGTTCCCAACCACTTCTTAGTATCACCAATCCAACTATTAATCTTTTCAGCATCGTCAATAGCGTCATCCATCTCACCGTAATATTTTGAGAATTTGTCATCAACAGTACCGCCCCCAAAGCGCAAAACCATTGTCACGTTTTCTTCTTCAGGAATTTCAGAGAAATATTTTCCTGAAGAATTAGTAACTACAGAAAATATTTGTATCGGGCAAGTTAAATTCTTCTGAGGCTCTCCAGTAACGCTCTTAGCGAGGTTAAACCTCAAGAACGGGGTCGTAGTTCCTGTAATACCATTCATAACATCAATATCTGAATCGTCAACAATATTAATGTTGGAACACTTGGAAGCGTAATCGGGGTGTAGTCTAATGGTTGAAGTTGTGAAACTGCCAGAAATTTTTGGGGAAAGATCAACTTTGCAACGAACTGGGTATTCTTTAATGGATGCTGAAAACCTGTCGATAATTGATGGAGTGCAAGTAACACTGCTAACCTTCCAAAAGTCAGAAACTCCAGAGTGCACTCCAGAAACTGCAAGAGTTCTGTTGTTAATAACTGTGTTTCCAGCCCTGTCAGAAAAAATGAATTGAACAACACCAGAATAAGGGCCGTCCCTCTCAATAGTAGGAATAAAAGTGCAATTCTTGAAGCCGTCAACATCATCAATGCACACGTTAGCATCAACAAGACTGCTAATACCAATAATAGAAAAGTTAGCTTTAGGAATTCCAGAAATGTTTTCAACACGGAAAGTAAATCTAGCCCTTCCGCCCCTAACCAGTTCTCTGTCAGGAATAATATTATCGCCGGAATCTTCAAACTGTAAAGACGTTGAAGAAATTCCGGGAGAGCCGCCAACAACTTCTATATCAATTATAACATCAGAGTCTAAAGTGTTGTCGTACCCGTCAGAAACAGTTCTAGGAATAGTAATCTTCGAAGCACCCCTAGAAAACATAACATTATCCCAATAACAGCGAGTAACTCCAGCGAGCTCATTATCACAACGAGTTTTAGGAGTTTCAACAGAACCAATAAAAGCAACAATGGATCCAACATTAACACTTGAAGGATCTGCAAAGTCTGCAGTGAAGGAATCAAAAATTTTGAAAGCTCTTCCGGATTGGGGGAGATTTGAAACTGTGGGACCTTGATCATCAACATTTAGAGGGCCGCAAGAAAAAGTTTGAGACTGTTCATTGCCTGAAGAATCAATAGCAGTAACAATAAAAGAACAATCATTAATAGTCCCCGGAGAAACCTGAACGGTACTGCTAATATTAGTAATATTGTTAGAGTTAGGACGCAAATTACTCATAACAATCAAAGGACTGCCGGAACCAATAATTTTTGTAGCGTCAATCTTTATAATACTAGTGTCAGAACCTATAACAAAACCCTTGATTATCGCGCTAGTCTTATCTCTAGAGCGAACGTACTGCAATAATGAAGAATCATCAGAAAATTTTACGAGGTTAAAATCTCCAATGATAGGAGGAGTGCTGTCAAAAGCAACAGGCGCGCATTTAGGAGCGCTCCTCAAGCCGGCAAAATCTTCGGCAATAGCGCAAATCCTTAAATCACCTTGACTATTCGGAGTGTACAGAAATTCAGAACTCAAAGAACAAATACCTTCAAGCCCCGGAACGGTATCAATAATCGCGCCATCAGGAGTTCCCAAACGAAACTCAACACTCTTAACACCGCTACTCTTAATAGTTGAACAATCACCGCCGCCGTCAACAGCCCTAAAAGAAATGTTTATTTGAGAACCCTTCCTTGAGGGAATAAGCCTGTCAACAACCGGCGAAGTATAATCAACAAAAATGGTTACAGACTTTGAAGCGTGAATCCTGTTAACGTCGCCAATAAAACCATCCTTGAAAAGCAAAACGTTAATGTTAAGATTAGAACGCTGATTTCTGAGACTGAACAAGAAAGAACACTCGTAAACACCGAGGCTAACACCGGCGCAAGGTATGGGAACACTTCTGCCACCAAAAGAGTATTGAACCTGGCCTGTATCAAGTGAAGAGTCAAGACTTGCAGGAAGGTTAACGCGAACATTGAAAGTAATATTATCATTAGCAGTAGCAACATTAGTAATTCCTAGAGCGCCAGTATAAGAAACATCAAGCGAAGCAGTAGCTCCGAGAACTATTGCGGAGTAAAGAGCCAGCGACAAAAACAATAATACTCCGCGAAAAAACAATTTGTTAATAATGCTCTTATCAATTATCTCACTAACCGTTTTGTTGATAATATTATTAATCATCTTTTAGGCACCACCACAGGATTGAAAACATCAGGGTATAATGAAACATAATCACCAGCAGTTGAAGGAACTGACAAATCTTCAATAACGCAAATACCAGAATCGCAGGCGCTTTTCAAATCAGCATAAGGAACTAACAAATTAATATTAACACCCTTAGCAGAAATCATTCCAGAAGTTATAGTCATGTTAAACTCTGACTGGCCAAGAAGCAAAGGTTTAGTTTCATTAAAAACTTCGGGCTTTGCAGGAACCATAGCACACTCCTCGTCACCAGTAATTACATCGCCTAGATCACCAGGGCCATAACAACGCTCTTGAGGCATTATTATGACCTCCTCACCTTTAGGGGATTTCCTTGTTAAAAACATGCTTACAGAGTAATCACCGGCACTAATGCTAGAATTCTTGGTGCTGGAAGTTTTAGCAGAGCCGCCAAACAATTGGCTAACAGCAGTAATAGAATCACCACCGCCTATTTTGTCAAGAACTACAAGAACGCTCTCGCCGTTATCAAGAGACTCTCTGCGGTCAGAAAGCAAATTCCAATTATTATCAGAATTCTTCGTCAAGGGAACCTTTTTTACAGTGAAGAAAACAGGGACTATGGGAGATATGTCAATACCAACAATTTGAGGATCGCTGGTAAAAGTAGAAATTCTAGGGTTAGAAGAAGAATAATCCTGCTTTACAGCTCTAAGATGACCATCAGTACACCTGGGAAGTTTTGTAGTAATAGAATTATTAACAATACCCAAAGATGCCGCTTTAGTACCGCACTCGAAAACAACCGCGGCGTTATTATCATGATTCACGAGATCTGAAATAACAATTTTGACATCGCCGGAAGTCCAATGCTCTTTCTGAGAAAACAAAGAAATAGTAGAAGAAAAATCAGAATTTTGAACAATACTCGAAGAACCCTTAACAGGCTCATTACTCCTAATATTGCCCTCCAAGCCAAACTGGAAAGAGTATCCAAGACCGTTAAGAGCATCAGGATCCTCCAACCTCACAATGACTGGGTAAGAAATATCGTAAGCAAAATTATACTTTTGAATGCCTAAAGGAAGAACTCCAAGAATGTTCAAAGATTCAGCAGAACAAACACCTTCACAATTCATCTTAAAATATGGAGTTAATGAAAAATCTGTAACGGGCTCAAAATTTACGTTAACAATTATGGGCTTGGAAGTTTTATTAATTAGTGAAGTCCTAAAATCCCTGTTGTAAAGCATGCTGAAAACGGCTTCCCTCTCCTCACTCAAAGGAAAAGGGGATTCTAAAGCTTTATAATTTTTGGAAGGAAAAACTTGCAAGAAAAGTATTGCTTGAGGAATAATTGATGAAGAAACCTTTTCCTTAACATCAAGAACGTTCCAAGACTTTGGAGAAAGGCTCAAATCCAAATCAGAAATCGGAGGCAAAGAATCATCATCAAGACCTGTGAACATATCAAGATAATTAATAACAGAGTATTCCAAAAAGTTAGAATCACCAGCTTCCTTGGTAATAGCGCTAGAAAGCTCGTACAAATCTTTTATAGGAACTTCAACATTGGAATAAAAAGTTTCAATATTATAGGATTTATCATCACGAGTAACTATAATGGGGTATTTTAAAACTCCAACAACGCCTCGGTCATTAATCGTTGCAGAAAAAGATGGAGAACTTTTAGGAACGACAGTAAAGCCGGAATTTTTAAGCTGAGAAAAATCAGCAATACAATCAAGCAAGAATTGTTTAGAAACTTTTTCAACGGCCCCCTCAACTGATGGAGAACCATCACTCTTCAACAAGTAAGGCATTTTAGATGATAAAACGCAGGAACTACTCGGGCAATCCTTATTTTTTGAAGACATAAAACGCCAGTAAGGTATAGAACCATCAATAACACCTTCGGCCAGAGGAATGGCCTCAGAATCGGTTGGGTCCGAAGGGTTAACAGAAAAAGAATCGCTGGGAGAATAACCGCCGCGATCACCGACAGAAATAACGCCTCGCAGCAAAGCTTCATCCATACACGCTCGAACAAAATCCTCAACAGGTCTAGCTTCAACAGGAGCTCTGGAAACCTGCAAAATTTCTGCTTCTGTAATAGAAACCTTTTGAGATTGAACGGTGTAAACAACACCTCCAACAATCGCAGAAATTGCGAGAGCGATTATTATGAACAACGAAATTTGAGCTTTAACCAATATAAAACACCACTTTTTCCCAAGCCCCGAAAAGGAGCATTTTTACAAAGAAATTCGTCCCAGCATTTAAAAACCTTCCTACAAAATAATGACTGTGTTCCGTAGAGTTATACGTCCTTACGGAACACAATAACTAGACCACAGCAAAACTTAAAAAGAATAAGAACAAGTATAAAAATATGAGGAAGACACTTGGGGCGGCAATAATAGCACTCTTAGGAGGTTGTGCAGGCACAGAATTATACGAAAAGCCTGCAGATATTACTAGAAATACTGCTGAAATAGGCCACGAACAAGTAAGACCAGAATGGATGAACGCTAGAAATTATGAAGGACCAATATTCTTTATAGTAAGTGATGAAGGGATCAAAGCTATAAATGAAGGAAAATATGTAATGTACGATTCAATAATTAGAAGATTAGAAGTATGGCCTTCAGCAAGAGCGCAAGATGCAACGATATACGAACTGGACGAAAAAGGAATGATAATAATGGTGAGATATAGAATTGACGGTGTAGAAGTCAGAGGGGTTGACAGATTTTTAAGATTGAGGGAACAAGAAGAAGTTGAAGGAATACTAAGAAATATAGCAGATTCTAATGGTTTCTAATGGTTATCACAGATTCTAATAATTAGATTCTAATAATTAAAACTACTACTGCAAAACCGAATTGTTTAAATATCTCAATAATACCCCTAAAAATATGAAGCAAAAACAGAGGTTTGCGTGCACGGCCCACAGGTGCGGGTGGAAGTTCAACAGTTATTTCAAACCAGAATTGTGCCCTTACTGCGGAACCAAAGGAAGTGTGCAACTAGACACGAGCAGAGGAGCTCAAGACATACTAGAAGAGATAGACCAGTTAGAAGGAGAAATGGAAGCGAGAAGAGGGTAGAAGCACAAAATTATATTAGTAAGCGACAAAAGTAATTTATAGAATAAATCGCTCACTACTATACGTTGGACATAACAAATTTTATGAGTTATAGTGAGGGCACTAATTAATAGGAAAACCTCACTATATACGTTGGCAGTTGCAAAAATATGCAATTAAAAATTAATTGCCAACATTATAATTATGTCCGACATTATATAAAAATAACATTTTTTAAACCCTTAAAATCGTCATCACCAGTGATAATTTTAGCATCAACATTTTGAGCAGTTGCAACAACAAATGAATCAAGCATACCAAAATTTTTATTTTTCTTCTTTTGATCATGATGAATGCGCGCAGTTCCTACAGCAATATCAGAACTGACTGGCACAACACTTGATAAAGAATGAATTGAGTTAATAGCTATAAATTCACTTTTACCAGTCCTTAAGAATTTACTTAATACCTCTGAAAGAGTTGCAGCCGAAGTAAAAATTTCATTATTTTTATTATCAACAATAGAAACGATGGCGTTTCCACGTTCAGAACCATTCAAATATTCAATCCATGCATACGCATCCAAAACAAACTTATTCATCCCTTCCCTCTGCCCATCTTTCGTCATTTTTGGTAAAAGAACCTATACCCTTCACAGCCCCAAAAAAACTCTTCCTAACAGGCTCAACAACAATACGCACTGCCTGTCCTGATGATAGTTGCTCAAGATCAACAATTTTTCTAGGAATAGTAGTAACCAAAGATCCGCCAACCTTCCGCAATACAGTTATACTCTCCATTACATTAAATATAACTTAATATTATATAAAACTTTCGGTTTGAGGTGCCGTGCCTCGAATCATTAGAATATAATTCAACAACCATACCATTTAAAAATACTGCTTCTATGACTGCAACATGCTCGAAAAACTAGGAGAATCACTGAAGGAAACACTGAAAAAGATAGCCAACGCAATATTCGTGGATGACACGCTACTAAACGAGTTAGTGAAAGACTTGCAAAGAGCTCTGTTGCAAGCTGACGTAAACGTAAAATTAGTATATGAGCTTACACAAAAAATAAAGGAAAGAGCAAAAAAAGAAAAACCTGCAGGAACACTAACTCAAAAAGAACAAATAATAACAATAGTTTACGAAGAATTAACAAAAATATTAGGAGGAGAAAAAACAGAACTGAAAATAGAAAAAAAGCCGACAATTATCATGCTTGTAGGACTGTACGGTTCAGGAAAGACTACAACTATAGGAAAACTGGCAAAATATTTCAAGAAAAGAGGGAAGAGCATAGCAGTAATAGGTCTAGACGTTCACAGGCCTGCAGCAATGAAGCAGTTAGAAACGGTGGCAGAGCAGGCAGGAGTTACCGCTTTCGTGGACAACACGCAAAAAAGCCCGGTAGCACTAATAAAACAATTCAAAGATTCAGCGACAGAAAAAGATATAGTAATAGTCGACACTGCGGGCAGGGATGCATTAAGTGATGAGCTGATAAAAGAATTAAAAAATGTTAAAGAACACTTAAAGCCAGACTACACAATACTGGTTATAAGCGCGGACATAGGGCAAACAGCACAAAAGCAAGCCCAAGCATTTCACGAAGCATGCGAATTATCAGGAGTTATAGTAACAAAGCTCGACGGAACAGCCAAAGGAGGAGGAGCACTGACAGCATGCGCGAGCACGGGAGCAAAAGTATTATTCATAGGAATAGGAGAAAAAATAGACGATTTAGAAACTTACAACCCTCAAGGGTTCGTGGGAAGACTATTAGGAATGGGAGATTTAGAAGCATTGCTGGAAAAAGCACAACAAGCAGTAACTCAAGAAGAAGCAGAGGACATACAAAAAAGACTGCTAAAAGGAGAATTCACTCTGATAGATCTTTACAACCAGATGAACGCTATGAAAAAAATGGGGCCTTTAACAAAAATAGTAGAAATGATTCCTGGGTTCGGACAATTGCAAATACCAAAAGAAGTATTAAACGTGCAACAAGAAAAGTTGGAAGAGTGGAAGCATGCAATGAATAGCATGACGAAAAAAGAGTTAGAAGAGCCAGAAATAATAGATGGAGAAAGAGTTCAAAGGATAACAAAGGGCTCAGGAATAAGTGAAGGAACAATAAGAGAGCTAATAAAACAGCACAGGCAGGGTAAAAAAATGATGAAAATGCTCAAAGGAGGATCGAACATGGAGGGGATGATGAAGAAGCTTCAGCGAAAGGTTTTTAAAACGTGAATGCAGAATGTGTAAAAGATACTAAAAAGAGGATGATTGAATGGATGATGAATACGACCTGGTTCCGCACAAAGAGATTCAAGAGTTGAAGGAAGAACTGCAAAAATTAAGAGAGTTCCCGGCAGGACCCGCGGCGAGATTGCAAATATCTCTAAGCGAAGTATCACAAAAACTCGACAAAATAACAAAAATATTCGAGGAAGCACTCCACGACGTGCAATCAGAAGGAGGATTAAGCGTCCAAGAGAGGTTAAAACCAATAAGCTCCAAGATAGACACTCTAATGGAACAACAACAGGAAATAGCCAGAGGAATGATAGAACTAGCAGATATAGTAACAAGTTTGAAGCAACAAAACGCGCCAAGACAACAATTCTCTGCAACACCCCAACAAGTGCCACCACAAATGCCGAGACCAGTGCCAAGCTTTGGAGAAGAATTCCAAGCGCCAAGCCCAACACCTCAACCTAGCAGAACACCGCCGCCACTACCGCCGAGAAAACAGTGAATGAGCAATCCATGCACAAAAAAATGAATTAAATTGGAAAGCATCAAGAGGACCTGATGAATACAGAAAAAGATAAAACTGTTTTTTTGTTGCACCACTTATCACAAGCATATTCAAACACGAAAAATGAAGGTAAAGAAAACGTGTTCGAGCTTCACCACAAACTACAAACGCAAGAACAATTCACAAAAGTATTACAGGAAAAAATGCACAATTTAGAAATAAGATTACAACAATACTTACAGCACGCTCCAGAACAAAAATCAAGAGCCATAGAAGTCCAAGAAAGAGTCGACCAGCAAACACTAACCAAAGAGCAACAGAAAGCATATTTGAAAAAAAGATTAGAACAATTGAAAGAACAATTAAACACTATAAAAGGAACAGGAAAGCACAGAGAAAAAACGAAAAACATTGCGAGAAAAATAAGCGGGCTGAGAGCAAAACTGTCGAATTAAAATGCAATTTCTTCAAATTTGTGTCGGAAGGTTTAAGAACTCTAAGAGCTTCACCCCCAAACGGGGATTTCATGAATGGGGGCGGGAGCGATACTCTCGAATGGGTGTATTCCATGGGTTTTGGAAACGAAGCAGGAGAGGGAAACATATCTGAAGCGGCGAAAGCTCTTGATAGGATGAGTTCTGGAGAGGTAGGAAGAAGAATACGAGCAAATTTATGGCATGGAAGCAGTGAAACAGGAAGAATAGAATGGTATAATAGTACAAAAGGGGTGACACCAATTATTTCTACGACATCACTCGAAGTTTCCCTCGGAACAATACAGTACGTTCCAGAAAGTGCTATCAGATACAAAGATATGCCAATACAAAAAGAATCTTTCGGAAATGCATGCGGAACACTCTTAAGAACACTTCGTATTATTGAAGGAAACAATCCATATTTACGACTTGTGCAAACTATTGATTCATGTCTCATAGCATACATGCGAAGACACAACGGATGCTTTGACACAAAAGAATTCTGTAGCATTCGAGAAAGAATACGAGAACAATTTTCTGTCCTTGACACCATAAACCCATTCGAGCCACAAAGATCTCCCAACGGTGAAGAGTTGTATGAAATGATTCAACACTTCATGACACACGGCACATTCGATCATCCAGCATTCGAAGAAAAAAGAATAGAACAAATACGAAAAAATATCAGAGAATATTTTTTCAAAACAAAAGAGACGGGAACAGATATACTTCTTTGGGGTGTAGAACCATTTCAGCATTTTGAAACAGCTCTTGACGAGGAACAAACACTCTGGATTCCAGTTTCAACACTTTCTTTTGCGTATATTACTGGAGATGTAGAATGCGAGGAATTCAAAGACTTGCTCAAAACCTTTACGATAACCTAACTAGCTTTAATTACATACTCTTCAGCAAATGCAACAAATCCTGCAAGAGTAACCCTCTTTGTTTGCCATTCAGGATATTTTTGAAGTTTTCGAATAAAAGGCTCGTACAATTTCTTGGAACATTCAGTGATGAACGCGGGAAGAGAATACCCTGTTCTTTCAAAAGAAGAAACAAAACTATCAAAAGATTTCACAAGCTCCGTCGTCAAATTCACAAGAAACTCCGCATCATCCTTTCCAATAACCTTTTTTGCAACTGCTGCATTTGAAAGTTTTCTCGTCGTTGAAGCATTCGGAGATTCATACTTGTACTCAGATATTATATTCTTCAAATGAGCATTCAATTGTGATCGCGCACTGCGAACAAGACCAATCATCGGAAGAAGAGAATCTCTTTTCCCACGAGACGTTGACTGAAGCTGAGTTGATAACGTTTGAAGAACGCCAAACACTACGTTGACTGCATTCTCACGAAAAGCGATGTTCATACATCACCATGCAATGCGCAAGTATAAAAAACTTTCTTAAGAAAGACGCTACTCACCACAACAAAAAAAGGACAGGAACAATAATACACGCCATCGCGTGAGACCTGGAACATCCAAGAATAATTGAAAAAATTCCGACGCCAGAACTAAGAAGAAGAACAGAAATTCCAGGGATACCGCTGACTAAAAAAACAGCAGAGAATATAAGAAAAAGAACTACAAAAGAAATAATTCTAAAAGGAACGCTTGAAATGTACAAAGAAAAAAACTTTGCAGTCAACAAAGAAGAAAAAAATGCCGCACAACCAGAAATAAGAACTGCAAGAAGCAAAGCCAAAAGGACAAAAGAATCAATACTTGCCAGAGAAAGAAGCGCCTCGCCGGTACCGCTGCGAGAACGGCTCAGAACAGAAGCAAAAATAATAGTAAAAATAAGAGAAGAAGTATTCAACGCCCCAACAGAAAGAAGATAATCGTCATCAGACTTGGAACGAGAAAAAAAAGCCATTTGTGCAGAACCAACTCCTGGAAGAAAACCAGAAAAAAAACCAAGAATACAACCTTTCAAAGAAGAAAAAAAAGAAAAA
The DNA here is from genome assembly GCA_016203445.1 of Candidatus Woesearchaeota archaeon. Classification (GTDB taxonomy): domain Archaea; phylum Nanobdellota; class Nanobdellia; order Woesearchaeales; family ARS49; genus JACQMS01. The sequence continues at coordinate 17,418 of JACQMS010000019.1, read as the reverse complement.
TTCAAGCGGGTAGAAAACTGCAAAGGAATTTTTGAAACGCCAAGACCAGAAATAATAGAAGAAACGCCAAACAATCCAGAAAGCAAAGGAAGCAAAGGCTCAGAAACGTTAGAAAAACGCAAAACGTAAAATCCAAGAACTCCAGAAAGTAAGACAACTATGAAAGCACGCAAAGGAAAATAGTCACGAAGAACAAGAAAAAACAAAATGAAAAAAACAATCCAAAAAGTGTAAGGGCGCAGAAAAGAAAAAAGAAAAGGAGTGACAAAAAAAACGACAGGAGAAAAAATAAGAGAGAACAAAAGGCCGAGAAAAGAGCCAAAAGTAAGAAGCGCAACAGCATCAAAACCCCTGCCATTCAACAAAAAACGATGGGCTGGAAGAAAAGAAGCAATAGTATCGCTACTAGGAAACCCTAAAAAAACGGCAGGAATTGCGTCAAGAAAAGTATGAGTTACAGACAAAGAAACAAGAAAAAGGAGAACAAAAATATTTCCTGGAAAATGCAAAGAAACAATCAGGGACGCAACAAGATTCATATGTAGCCCAGGAGTAACGCCGGTAAAAGAACCAACGACGACGCCACACACGACAGCGAGGAGAAAAGAGATAATAATCATTTTTCCTCTTCTCGAAAAAACAATTCGCGTAGTTTTTCTCGAAGCACCCTCTTCGGTATAAGTTTTGTCTTGTATTCAGATATGAGAGTTGGTGAAGCATTTCTGCTCAATGCATATTCTACCACTTCAGTGTCTTTGCTCTTGCACAGTATAACACCAACGGACGGATTTTCGTGCTTTTTCTTCACAGTTCTATCTAAAGCTTCAAGATAAAAATTTATTTGTCCAATGTATTCTGGCTTGAAATCATTTATTTTTAACTCAAAAGCGACAAGACATTGAAGTTCTCTGTGATAAAAAAGTAAATCTATAAAATAATCATTCTTCCCAACGGATATTTTGTATTCTTCACCAACAAAAGCAAAATCTCTTCCGAACTCAAGAACAAAAGATTTGAAACTATTCACTAATGCGTTTCTTAAATCAGTTTCAGAATGACTCTTTGGCAGATTAAGAAAGTCCAATATATATGTGTCTCTGAACACTTTTGAAATTCCATATTTCAATTGCCCCGGCAATGCCGAAAGTTTCTCTCGAGAAAGAACAGTTCTCTCAAAATATCCTGAATTTATTTGTCTTTCAAGTTCCCTTTTAGAATATTGTTCTTGTATGCTCAAACGCAAGTAAAATTCTCTTTCTTGTTTAGATTTTGTTTTTGATAGTATAAACAGATTGTGTGTCCAGCTTAATTGTCTCACCAGTGGTGAGAGTTTTATATCCTTGTTATAGATTTCATAAAATTGTTTCATCCTCCAAAGATTTTTATTTGAATACCCCTTTAGTTCCGGGTACTTTCTTTGAATATATTCTGCAAGTTTATCTACTGTACCTTCACCCCATTCTGCAGTTTTGATTTTACTACTAATATATTCACCAATCTTCCAATAAAGACCAATCAATTCAGTATTTACGGTCTTCAAAGCGCTATTTCTTGATTTTTGTATCAATAATAGTACTTCAACAAATTGATTGTTCAAAGGACTATTCCTCTTTTTCTCTAACATGTACATCACAAGAATAATATATGAAAACGAAAAAAGATAAAACTATCGATGAAAAAACCGGAAAAATAAGGGTAAAAAAACAGAAAAACAAACGAAAAAACCGGAAGAATCACGAGAGGCTTAAAAGAAAACCGGAAATCTTCCGGAAAAAGCGGAAAAAAACGCAAGATATATTAACCGTTCAAAATATACAAAAAAATATGAACATAATAGCGGCGCTAACACAAAACTACGTGATAGGAAACGAAGGAAAACTGCCGTGGCCTAGACTAAAAGGAGATCTTCCTATATTCAAGCAGAAAACTGCAGGAAAAACTGTAGTGATGGGGAGATTAACGTATGAAAGCATGGGAAGCAAGCCATTGCCTAACAGAGAAAACATAGTAGTAAGCAGGACTATGCCAGAAACTCAAGGAATAATTGTTGTGAGAAGTCTGGAAGATGCTATTGCGGCAGCAACAAGAGAAGTATGGTTTATAGGAGGAGAAAGAATATTCACAGAAGCACTAATATTCGCAAGAGAACTACACCTATCATGGGTAAAACAAGAATACGAAGGAGACGCGTACTTCCCAAGATTTGAAGAACAAGAATGGACGAAAGCAAAAATCACAGAATATGAAGAGTTTACACTAACAGAGTACACCAGAAGACCTAGAGGAGGAAGAGATTAAGAATCATCTCACAACAAAATTTTTACCATCATAATACCCGTTAAGCCGAACACTCTGACCAACATGAAAAGAAGAATTATCAAGAATTACATTAACACGAGAACCATCAACAACAGTCATCCCGCCATTAAAAACTGAGATGACAACACCCCTAAGAGCAACAGAAGGATTAACGCTGACGAAAAGAGAAAGCAAAATACCTAAGAACAAAAGCACGAGGGCAAGAATTGCGAGAGAGCGATTATCCACAAAACAACAATTAAAAAAAATTATTTAAGTGTGTTGCGGTGAAAAAACCGGAAATCTTCCGAGAAAACCGGAAAATTTCCGGAAAAACAACCAAAAGACATATAAAGAAACAAGAGTCATAAAAAAATGAAAAAGTGATGACTGAACAAATAATTTTAGGAAGAAGAACAGAAAGCCCCAGCAGTGTAAAAACGTTCAAGCAGTGCCCAAGAAAATATTATTACAACTACATAGAAGAACTTCCAACAAGACCAAGCATACACCTAGTTAGAGGAAAAATGGTTCACAGCGTTCTAGAAAATTTTTATGATCAAAACACTGAAGACCTGTCATGGGAAACTATGGAGCCACAACTATTAATGACTGCACAACAATTACTTATAAAAGAGTGGAAAAACAACAATATAGAACTAGCAAGATTACGACTAACAGAAGAAGAAACAGTCCAATATTTCGAAGAAACATTACACATGATAGTAAACTGGACTATACAAAAATCTCACGAATTACAAAAATACAAAGATTCAGGAACAGTTCAAGAAGTATTCAAAACGTTCACACCAAGAAGAGAACAAGAATATAAAAGCGAAAAACATGGAGTCAGAGGTTTCATAGATATGATAGAAGAAACACCTCAAGGAGTAAAAATAATGGATTACAAAACGAACAAAAGCCAAGACATAGAAGATCACAGATTACAACTAGCAATATACGCATTATTGTACAAAGAAAAACACGGGAAATTACCGGACAAAACAGGAATATACTTTCTTAGAGGAACGCCAGAACACTTGGAAGTAAACGAAGAACTGGTACAATACGCGATAAGAAACTTAAAAGAAATACACTCAAAAACGAAAAGCAACAACTACACAGACTACCCAAAACAGTTAAGCAAACTATGCAACTATTGCGACTACAACGAAATGTGCTTCAAAGGAAAAAGCGTAGAACAATACAAAAAAGATTTCAAAGAAAAGTTTGATATAGTAATGAAAGAAGAGATTTAGAAATGTCGGAAACTTTCCATAGACTGGTGTTACAAAATTAATGCAATTTACTATTACTAAAAGCCAAAGCAGAGGTTGTTCAGTACTTGAGCGCAACTGCTTCCCGAGCTGGTGCGCTAAGGTATAACGCCTCGACGCAATCAAAAACGGAGAAGTATTGAGCTTAACATTGCGAAAGTATTAAAAAGAATTATTAATCCAACTCTTCTATTGAGGTGTTTTGGGGTTGAACTGTGAATGTTCAGGCAGTGCGTATTGTAGAGGAAGAATTATTTGTTGGAAACAAAGAATCATTTCCAACAACATTTTTCCATCTAGAACAAGAAGAACAAAGAGAGTATGAGCTTTTTCTTAGAGAACATGACAAGATTAAACAAGATCTTAGATTTTATCAAGGGCAGAACATCAAAGAAAGACAGCTCCTAGAAGAACAACTCTCAACACTTTTTCTTAGTATCATAAACCCATACTTTGAACCTTCAGGAATACAGGCAACAAGGTCGTTTGCGACGTATGGGGATAAAAAACAAGTTTTGGTTAGTACACCTCCCTATGCGCTCTTCCAAGAAAAAGAACAATTCGCGATTGGATTCAAAGTCGAATATATATTCCATGCAGAGCCAGGAAGAATCTCAGCAACGTCAAACCTCAAATTCATTCAATTGAATGAAGAGCTTCACCATAGGACAAGACGTGTCATCTACGATCTTCTTCACAGATATCTGCTTGAAGAGCAAAGTGACGGTATCACAAAACCACTCCTCAAGTGGAGAGGGGATGGATTATATTTTGCATCTACAGACTTTGCACTGCCACTTATTCTTTACGTACGAAAAATGCTTGGAGCACTTGGACCAGAAGTTATTAGAGACTTAGAAATTCTCCTCGAGGAACTCGACAGAGTATATGATCATGAAGGAAGAAGAGCAGAGCTCAAAAGGCAAATCTTCAAAGAAGCATATGAGAAAAGAATTGAACAAGAATCAATCAATAGTGGTTTGAAAGAGTGGAAAAAAGATGAAAAGACAACTACTTAAAAAATAGCGCTTCAAAATTTTTGAACAAAAAACTATATTATATTTTTGGAAAGAAAATAACGCTGACCGTTGCCAAAAGAAATGGATTAATTTTATGAAGATTCTTAAAGACAGAATGCAAGAACTTTTTCTTACAATAATAAATTCTGCATGTGACATGTTTATGGGGTTGCCAGGATTTGAACCCGGATTGCACGGCCCCGAACCGCGAGTCCTACCAAGTTAGACTACAACCCCAAAGCGCCCTTTTTAAATTATGAGTTACCTGATGGAAATTGTTGAGGCAGTATTTAACTCTTAGCTTTGATATGTGAACTGAACGGGCGCAAGTGTAGTCTCTAATGCAATAATCCAAGATTTTTGTAGTCTCTAAATGTGAACAGAGTACATCAATACCAAAGAATTAATAAACCTTTCATGAATAAACAACCCTAAAGAGGTGAGAAATTGGCAGAGCAAATATTCATATATGCAGGATTCGGATTCCTAGGAGGGTTCACAAGAGCAGTAATAGGACTGCTAAAATTGTACACTCCCAAAAAAAGAGGGGAAGTAAAACCATTATACATGCTAATATCGCTGTTAGGCTCAGGAATAATAGGAATATTTGCGGCGCTAGTAATATCTACAAGCTTTCCGCTGGCAATACTTGCGGGGTATGCAGGAACAGACTTTATAGAAAACATTTACAAACTAAGAATTAAAGGCAAAGCAATACAGGCAAAATGAAATGAAGATTTGTCCAAAATGCGGAAAGAAAGCGCTAGAAGAAAAACAAGAAGGATTTTTGTGCACTGATTGCGGGTACAAAGCAAATTTTGAGGTTTATTAAAATGTCAGAAACCGCCATTCGCAATATCCGTGCTTCAGCTCGGAATAAGAAGGCGGTTTCTGATCATGATCAATAACCTCACGTCCCGAGCTTTAGCCCGGCGGTTCTTGACATTTTTATTTAACAAAAAAAAAAGGTGAGAAAATGGCTAACATTCACAAAGGGCAGAGAGTTGCAGTATTTGTAGATGTACAAAACTTGTACTACACGGCAAGAAATATTTACGGAAAACACGTAAACTACAGTACGCTATTACGAAAAGCAGTCGATGGAAGAATACTGGTGAGAGCTTTGTCATACGTTATAAGGACTGAAGAAGTTGACAAAGAAGCATTTTTCGAAGCAATAGCAAACATAGGATTCGAAATAAAAAGCAAAGACTTACAAATATTTGGAGGAGGAGCAAAAAAAGGGGATTGGGATGTTGGGTTGGCCGTAGATGCTATACAGCTGGCGCCAAAAGTCGACACCATAATACTAGCATCAGGTGACGGAGACTATGTGCCTCTAGTAGAACACCTGCAAAAAGCCATGGGGTGCAGAGTAGAAGTTATGAGCTTCGGAAAAAGCACGAGCGCAAAACTAATAGAAGCAGCAGATCATTTCATAGACATGGACAAAGAATCACACTATTTAATGGAAAGAGCCGCGAGAAAATCATAACAATTAAAAAAAGAAGGAAATAACGTTAAGAAGGTGAAAAAATGATATATCTAAACGAGGAAAATTATCAAGAGGAAGTTAAAAACAGCAAGATACCTGTATTCGTAGACCACTACGCAGACTGGTGCGGGCCGTGCAGAATGCTAGCGCCAGTATATGAAAAATTGGAGAAATACTTCAAAGGCAAGGCAAAACTAACAAAACTAAACGTCGACGACAACCCAGTAATAGCGCAAAATAACAACGTCAGAGGAATACCAACAATAATACTATTCAGAGGAGGGCAAGAAATAGACAGGTTCACAGGATACTTGCCAGAAGAAGAATTAAAAAAAAAGATGGAAGAAATAGCTGCAAGAAAGCCAACAGCGTGAACCAGAGTTTTTTTACAAATCATTCAATCCTAACACTCAAACCCTTAACAATACCTTTTGGATAAAGTTTTTGTCCACCAGAAGATGATAAATCTGCACACTTTGGTGGTTGGAATCCTCTAGTTATGCAAACGTTAAACTCGTAAATACCCGGAGGAACAGTTCCAGAACTCTTAGGGTTAACAACGATCAAGAACTGTTTAAAATCGCCAGATTGAATATTCTCTGCCTGACCAAGATAAGAAATCCAATCATCACGATTAGGAGGAGTATCTAAAACACTGCCATCCAAATTGTAAGCTCCAGCAACATCAACCTTCAAAGCAAACGGTCCAGCGGCCTCATTATTAGTAACACCAACACCAACAACCTCAGACTCTCCAACACCCAGTTTTACAGAGTTAGGAAACAGAGCAAAAGACTGATCTCTAGACAAAGCTCTCAATTGCTCAACAGAATACTTGTCAAGCTCTCGCTCATAACCGGCGCCAACATCTCTAAACTTGTTAATAAAGTACAAGCTCATACCGAAAAGAACTAGAGTGATAATCAAAATAACTAGAAAATTCACTGACAACTCAATACCTTTCTTAGAACCCATGATTAACTACCTTAATCTTTCAAATTCTCTAACAATAATCCAAGCGAACAAAACTAGAACAACGGCTCCAACAATCAAAGACCACAACGCGTCCTGACCATCTAAAAGCTTCCACAAACCCAAGCCAACAAAGAAAACGCCGAGCCATAAAAACTTGTCAAGAACAGCTCGCATAATTTCGAACTCTTCAGACGAAGACAATCGACGAAGATTTTTAGTCATGAAAATCACCTTTATACACAATAACTTTTTATTCTACAGTAACAGATACCTGTACAACTAACGGACTGGTTCCAACATTTTTATCAGTCTTTAGAGAGCAAACATACTGTCCGGATGCGAGCCCTCCACTACCGGCATTGTTCACAACGAGCGCGGTAATACCAACAGATTTACTTGGTTCTATATCTCCAGTTGGTATCATCTTGATGGTTGGTTTATTATTAGAAGCAGCAGTGTTACCTATGCATTTATCAAAAGAAATTGACACGCCAGTTATTTTAGACTGCCCAGTGTTGTACAAACCCATTGAAACTTTCCTTCCAGCAGTATCTCCTGGAGATAATATGAAAGATCTAGGAACTATAGGATTCTCAGAAGTTGGCTTTTCGGCGAGATCAACAACATTAGTAATCTGAGCCAGCTGCCCCTGCCCAAAACTAAAAATGCCCCTAGTAAAAGTTAGTATTAATCCAAGAACCACGAACGCGATGACCATGACGACTATAGAATTAACAGACAAATCAAGCGAAGCTTTGCGGCAAAGTTTACGACTCACGACGAACACCTCTTTCTGAACAATCTCAGAACAGTGGTTATTTATAAATGTTTTGGAAGAGTTAAATATTATTAGTGATTACAGATAATCACGAGTGATACTACATGTTAACAGTTCAGCCAAAGTGGTAAAAAATGATAAAGTGCCCAATATGCGAAAAAGGAGCATTAAAGAAAGTAATGGAAAAACACTATCTTTACGGAGTAGACTTTGGAATGTATCCGGGAGAAAAATGTTCTTCATGCGGGGAAGTATTCACAGACTCATCAGATATTAAAAAAATCGAGGAAGTTGCGAAACAAAAAGGAATATGGGGACTCGGCAAAAAAACTGTTATCGCAAGAACAGGAAATTCTCTCGCGGTAAGAATACCCAAAGGAATTGCAGAGTTCACAGGAATAAAAGAAGGGAAGGAAGCATTCATACATTCAGAGAAAGGAAGAATAATTATAGAAATTTAATATTTTTTCCTCAACTCTTCAATCATGAACTTCTCAACAATCCTGCTCATGTTCAAACCATTTTTTGAGCAATGCTCCTTAAATTCTCGCAAGATGTTATCATTGATGGTTACATCCAGCCTTTTTCTGTAAGAAAATTTCGGAATTTTTTTTGTACGCTCAAACTCTTCCAACGCACTAAAAATTTCGGGATGCTTTTTTATTCCCTTCAAAGCGCTATCAAGAAATGATGACATTTTTTACCTCCAATTCAATAATTTTTATACTTGTTACATTTTTCATGAGCATTTTTGCGATAACTCTTGAAATTTTTTCAGGATCGTACTTCAATCTATTTTCTTCTAAGAATGCCACGATTATCCCGGCAGCGGTTCTTTTGTTGCCTTCTTCAAAAACGTGATCTATCAACACTGCTCTAACAAGTATTGCACAAGATTTTAGCCAGCTTTTGGATATGTTCGCTTCTGAAATCGCAAAAGACAAGCTTCCAGAATTGATAATTTTTCCGGCATCAAATTCCTGGTTAATTCTTACAACGTCCTTTGTATCATATTTTTCAAACATTCTATGTGTATAAATACACACAAATATTTAAAGCTTTCTATCTTTCTATGCTAGTTCAGCTTCTATCAATTGCTCAAAAACAGAGAAAGGCTGAGCCCCAGAAATTTCTCTGCCGTTAACAAAGAATGCAGGAGTTCCCTGAACGCCATTATTAGCGCCCTCCCTAAGTTGTTCCTGAACTTTCGAAGAATATTTCTCATTATTAAAGCAGGTCTTGAATTTAGCACCATCAACACCAACATCTTCAGCCCACTTTTGCAGGTTCAACAAGCTTAAAGACTGTTGATTCTCGAAAAGTTTATAGTGATACTCCCAAAATTTTCCTTCCTCACCAGCACACTCGACAGCCAAAGCCGCGGGAGCCGCCATAGGGTGAATACTCTCTAAAGGAAAGTGCTTGTAGTAAAACTTAACCTTGCCAGTATCTATATAGTTAGTCTTAATCTGCCCAAAAGTTTCATCGTGAAACCTTCCACAAAAAGGACACTGATAATCAGAATACTCAACAATCGTAACAGGAGCGTTATCATCGCCCAAAGAGTAAACGCCATCAAAACTTATAACAGGGTTGCCCGAAGGAGCGCTAGGAAAATTATTGCCTGAAGGCTGCCCACCCGTTGGAGCAATGGCCGCGCCCGTAGGAGCGTTACCGCCCCAAATAGAAAACCCTCCGGTAAGAACGCTCGCAACAAGTAACACTAAAAGGATTCCGGAAACAGACTTCCACAAAGTTGTAGCTTTAAGAGTAAAAGAAACCAATTCATCCTTCTTCTCATGAGAACCAGTATGAGAACCCAAATTTTGTTGTTCATCAGCCATAAAACACCCCGCGTAATTTTTCCACGATTTTTTTTAGGGAAAAAACTAATCATATATAAATCTTGGGAATTTGTTCTGAAAGTTTGCGTTCAACTACCAAGTAATCATCCTGTGAGCCTTCTTAAAATTCTTGTACAAAATCCAAGAAGATTTTACTGCAAGTTTTTCGGCAGCACCCCTATCACCATTAAGACCTTTCTTTTCTTCATCACTCTTTTTGAAAAAAGGAATCCAAGAAACAAAATCTTTAGCGCTACTCCATGCAGATTTTAAAGGCGACAAAATACCTGATTTTTCAACAACTCTTTCTTCAGACTTATTATTCTTAACAACACCCTTTTTCTCATCATTCTCGTCAAGTTTCTCAGCCTCTTCCAAATACATCTTCAACTCGTCACCAATAGAATCCATGGCCGCCTTTATACTATCGTCGGCATCATACAAAAGCTCCAAAGACTCGCCATCACGATACTTTTTATACTTCTCAATATCGTCATTACTCCAGCCATAAGAACGAAAAGTTATACTAACCTCGCCAGTATGAGAAGGACCCCTCTGATACTCCTGCTGATAATTAAGCGAAGGCTTAGAACGATACTCAAAATGCGCCATTACACAACCATAATAATCACCAGTGCCCTCACCTTTAGCCTTAGCAATAAATTCTATCTCGACAAGAGAACTATCAAAACCAGCAATAAAATCGGCCGCATCAATCTTAGAACTAGACCATTGCAACCTCTTAATATTTCTCAAATAAGGCTTAACCCAGTTCATATACAAAAGAACAGTATTATACTGCTGCCTGATATATTTGAGGGTGAATCTTCGACGACTCTCCAACTCTTTAGAAAGCTTCACCTTCCAAACATAATAAGATTTTAATTTTCTAACAAGAACAGTAATCATGGTCTTAGAATACTGAGGCCTGTTAGGATCACACAAAGCATCAACACGCGTGAAAAAATCATCATCAGACTCTCCAGGCTTTTTTCTAGTGTTAAAAAACAAGTCTGGAAGAATGGTGAACTGCGCCTGAGAAGCCAGACCAAGAACGCTCATAGGACTCTTAGCACCGCCTTCAACAAGATCAACAAACTGGCTCTTCAAAGTGTTCTCTGAAGCATCGCCCTCAGAACCAGACTTCAAACTGTCCTGGAAATAAACTAGCTTCTCATCAATAATCCTCATATCTCTGACGAGAAGAACCAGTCCCTTGAAAATATCGTGAGTAACCCTCAAAAATTGCGCGACCTTATCTTGTTGAGCACCCAACTTTTGCTGAGCAACACCAAAAAAAGCACTAGACTCAGAAGCAGAAAAAATATCGGTAACCTTGACAACATCAAAAAAACCAAGATCATAACGCAAATGGTTCAACAACCAAAAATAAACAGGTTCCAAAGGCTGATTCTCGCGCTCGTAAATAATGTGATATCTCGTCTTAGATTTAGGCCATTTAAGAGTTACAAACTGTCCCTTGCCAAGAAATTCAACAACCTCCTTGTCAGGACCGTCCTTATTATTATCACTCTTAAAATATTCTACAACCGCCTCTTTTTCAGCCATGATTTCACACTATAAGAAAAAGAGTTTAAAAAGCTTCCTTCTGAAATGTCGGAAACCGCCATTCGCAATCTCCATGCTTCCGGAGTAAGATGACGGTTTCTGATCATGATCAAGAACCTCACGCCCCGGTCTTTAGCCCGGCAGTTCTTGAAAACTAAACATCAAAACTCTTCCTCTTCTTCAACAATAAAAGGTGACGTTTTCTTTGAACACTCAAAGATTCAGGATTGTTCACAAAAGAATTAATAACCGACAACGCGTGCTCACCACCGACATAATGAGGAATTATAACATAAGAAGCGCCCTTTCCGTACAATTGAATTGCAGAATCCGCGCTGGAAGCGGTACAAAAAACTTTAATCCTACTATTAACTTTTCTCGCATGAGACAAAAACAAAATGTTAGAATTCAAATCAGAACTAGTTATAATCGCAACCCTTGCAGACCTAAAAGGAAGTCTTTCAAGAACATCATCGTCAGATATATCACCATAAAGAGTGGGAATACCCCTAGACAACAATTTTTCTACAACAGCGGGATTATAATCAACAACTAACAAGTGTTTAGGAGTTCTGCTCCAAGCATCAACAAAAGAGTTACCAATACGATTAGCACCGCACAAAATAACGTAAGGCTTCAAACTAGTATGCTGCTTATCATCACGATGCCTAGAAACAACAGCCAAGAATTCAAAAGGCCTTAACAAAAATTCAAAAAACCCGAATAATTTATCATCATAAGTTATCAAGTAAGTACTAGTAGCAAAAGTTAAAACCGCTATGAAAACGATAACAGAAAAAAATTCTTGAGAAACAACACCAGAAGCAACACCTAGAGCCATAATAACTATAGAAAACTCTGAAACCTGCGAGAGAGCAAGACCAGTAGAAAAGCTAACCCTTGAAGGAAAACCGAGAACAGACATTATTAAGAGAATAATCAAAGGATTGCCTATAATAACAAAAGCAGACAAGACAGCTATGATAAGAATGTTATCAGAAAGAGCAGAAAGAGATAATTGCAGGCCCAGAGAAACGAAAAAAATAGTGGCAAAAAAATCCCTAAGAGAACGAGTCCTAGAAATAATTTGAACATTATAAGGAATATTAGCAAGAGAAACACCAGCAATAAAACCGCCCATAGCAACACTCAAACCAAGAAAAAGCGCTCCAGTAGCAGAAATCAAACACCAAGAAACAGAAGCTAGAAACAAAAGTTCCGAAGACTCCGCTATATAAGAGTACAATTTAGACAAGAAAAAAATACCTGTAAGAATTACAACAAAAGCGAGAATTAAAACTCTAGCAATTACCTCAAAAACCGAAGACGCAGAAAAATTATTAGTGTTAGCAAAAGCGAGAAGAACAAGAGCAACAACATCCTGAACCAAAAGAATACCCAGAGAAACCCTGCCAGTCAAAGTATCCAAACGCTTCAAATCAGAAAAAAGCTTAACAACAATAGCAGTACTAGACAAAGTAAGAGCCAAAGCTATCAAAAAAGAAGCGCCGCTATCAACACCAAAAAATTTTGCAATAAAAAAACCAAAAACGAAAGTGAAAACAATCTGGCCAAGACCAGCCCACAAAGAAACAGAACCAAGATGCTTCAACTTTTTCAAATCAAGCTCCAAGCCAACCATGAATAGAAGAAAACCAATACCTAGCTCTGACAAAGAGCCGATCAAAGACTTATCCTGAACAAAACCAAAAAATTCAGGACCCAAAATAAGCCCTGAAAGAATATAACCAAGAATCATGGGCTGTTTAACAAGTCTAGACAAAAGACCAAGAAGAGTAGCAAAAACAATAATGATGCCAATCTGAAGAAGAACAGAATCAATCATGCGACAAGCGGCCTCTCTATTTAGAGAAAATTAGACTTGCGAGTATAAAAACGTTTTGAAAACAAACATTTAAATATTAAGTACCCCCCTGTCAAGGTATGGTTACTGTTGAGAAATATATTTCAGCGTTCGTGAGGATTGTTCCGCAACGAGCAGCAAAATTACGATTACTTACTGCAAGAAAAGAAATTATTGATTCAAAGATACTAAGGGACGGAACTCTCGATTCCAGAACTGCGAGAGAGTTATTAATTATTTTGGGCGACGAGAAAACGTCCGAGTCTATTAGGGGGGCTCTTTGGAAGATACAAAAAAGTCTCTCATTCTTTTTGAGTAAAAGAGGAAGACTTATTGATCAAATATATGAAGAATCCAACAAAATTTCAAATAAACGAGGCGCAAATAATGAAGATATTGGTATGAGATATTACTCAGATATGATAAATCTCAGAGGAAATGTAGAATCAATAGTTTCGCAACTTCTGCCGCTCATCGATAAATTATGTTATACTTATAAATCAGAGGCCGGCATCATAGCACGGTATACGGAACAACAGGTACCAAATAATGCATATGTGGGAACGTATAATAAATTGTTACAAGAAGAAAAGGGACAATCTGCGGCAGTTAAAAATAGTTCAAAAATGATCATACAATTTCAAAGGAATTTGCAAGGATTTATTGCAAAAATGTTAAACTCTGAAAACACTGAAGTTCTAACTGGTATAGCAGTAAGCGTTGTTGGACTAACACTCTTCGCATCAATCCTAGCACTACCGTCCATGATGTATGGAATAGAGGTAGTAAAAGACGCAACACCATTAATTCCAAAACTATTAGGACTGGCTGGAGGAACAATAGGATCTATGACATCTTTGAGTACATTCTGCAAATTTTTAGGAGAAAGCATCTAATTCTTCACCTAAAAAAAGCAATAAACAGTTTGAATAAATTATATATGGGTCGAGAAAACATCCGATTGTAGTGTTCCATAAGTACGTTAGAATCTTCGCGAGTTTCTCTTTTTGCAAGATCAAAAGCATACTTCTTATTTATTTCCGCCCACGCTCTCGCCATCACTTCTTTCTTCCTCGGACCTTGAACAGTTCTGATACGATCACACTTCCTAAAGAAAAAATTATTGACGGAGATCCAAAGAGAAATAAGTCTTACACCACCAGCATTCTCCGTCTTTGCATTTATTAATGATGGAATAAAAAGTTTAGGAAACAAGAGATCCAACTCATCCATATTACCAAGTATAAACGTCATATTCCAAGTACCATACAAACTCACCCATCGTTGACTCAATGAGAACGTCGGAAATATATTACCTTTCGACACCACTGACTCATAGAACGTATCAGAAACATTTTCTGGCAAGACGCTTCCCTTCTTAAATTGTGCTCGAGGAGGATTCCGTAGTACATCTTCGTTTAATTCAAATGCACAAATAGAATTTGTTTTCAACCCACGCTTATACTCAGTAATTCCAGCCTCATAAATATTTATTTGAAGTAATTCGAGCGCACGAGACAACCCTCTCTTCTTAGGACACAAAAGTTTATATTCCAAATAGTTGAGTTCTCCATCTTCGCATAATTTTTTAAGTTCTTCTTTACCAAATGAAGATTTACCTAAACCACGACTTATTCGAAAATAGATCATGGCAGGATCAACAGACATTATTTTTGCAGTATCAAACATATCATGCGTAACAGCAACAATCCTCATACAGGTACGAAGAATATGTTTTGAATCAAAACCATACGCTCGTTCCTTAGCCCGTATATGATCATGAATCTCCATAAAAAAAGGATGATTATTACACATAGCAACCGTTATACGCTCAAGAAGAAAAGTAATATGAGCAGACCTGTAAACATGCCGTGATTCTTTCAACCACCCCCGAGCAAGAGCAACTTCTGCAAAATCCACAATAGCGGGATGTTTGTTTATAATCCCCTGTTGTATACTGTTAAACATATACCTTAATTGTTGTGGTTTAGAAATAATTTCATCAAAAAAATCTCTCATAGGCAAAAATGTAGTTTCAAAATCATCAATTTTCATTTCTTTCAAAAGACTCAACATTATTCGAGGATTAGTTTTCATATCTTTCCGGAGACCAAGTGCATCCATTGATTTCTCAAGTATAACTTTCGAGTGTCTCTTATTTCTTCTTGTAATCATCATCCTTGAACACCTCTTCAAACAACTCTCTTCAAACTTACACCACCGCTGGGAAGAACTCTAATAATATCATCAGTACTCACACCAAACTCTTTGGACAATTTCTTGGCAACATCAGAAGAACTCTTATCGCCCTGACGAACAATATATACAGAAGAACACCATTTCTGAACAGAAGAAATAGGGGCGCACATCACAAGTCGAGAAGGAACAATATCGGGAAAATCATCGCATTTGCCTATAGCAAGCTCCAATATAGGATTATAAAAAGTCTTTCTGCCATCAATATAAAAAGAACCCCTTGGCAAAGAAATACCTGAAGGATCACTCTTTAATACCTGTTCTGGAGTAATATGGTACACTTCAGTACTCGCAAAACCTTCACGCCAAGCCCTCGAAAAAGAAGCAGTAGCAACAGCAACCTCATCAAGAGTTGCTTTAGGAACAATACTACCACCAGACTTTACGACGAAAAAAGGACTTCCAGGAATAGACGTGTGAAAAACAATATCACCCTTTACAGCATGCTTCTTCACAATAATATCATTTGACGTAGCATCACGACCGCCAACACACAAAAAACCATCACTAGAAACAAACCAGCGAAACTTTTCAAACCATTGCAAAGACTTTTGATGGATGACAATCTTATTCTTTTCACTTTCTATAATTGTTTCTTCATCAATCCTCAAAAGTTCATCACGAAATTTTTCAAGAGCCCTTTTCAGCCCTTCAGATTTCTTTCTCGCTTTCTTTGCCTTCTCAAAATATACCGCTGCATTCTGATCAATAGACAATTTAGGATCTAAAAGAAGCTCCATGAGGTGCGAACACTGAACATACTATAAAAAGGTTTTTAAGCATTACCAGCGGTATTCAACAGAACAGATTATAAGAGGTGATTTGTATTCCTTCAATGTCAAAAAGAGAAAAGCATATACCCAGAACATTCGTAGAAAAAATACTTTCAATCCAGGAAAGAAAAAATATAATATCTTTAGGACCCGGAGAACCAGACTTTACAACACCAAAACCATTACTCGAAGAAATCAAAAAAATTGTACGTGAAGAAAAAAAATGGAGATTCACACACTATGCACCACCTCAAGGAAGAGAAGACTTAAGAGAAGAAATAGCGAGAAAACTAAAAAGAAAAAACTGCATAAGAAGTGCAGCACCAGAAAATATTATAGTAACAACAGGATCACAACAAGCAATACATCTAGCACTAATGGCAATAACAGATCCAAAAGACAAAGTACTAATACCAAACCCAGGATACATTGATTACGCACCATCAATAATGCTAGCAGGAGGAAAACCATTAGCACTAAAATTAGACTGCGGAGATGAATACTGTCTAAGATTAGAAAAACTACACAGAAAAACCGACAAAAACAAGCCAAGATGCATAGTTATAAACACTCCAAACAATCCAACAGGAGCAGTGCTCACCAGGAAACAACTTGAAGAAATAGCAGATATAGCTGTAGAAAACGATGCGTTCATAATATCTGATGAAGCATACGAAGACATAGTTTACGACGATGCAAAACACATAAGTATTGCAAGCCTTAACGGAATGGAAAAGTACACACTAACATTCAACACTTTCAGTAAGAGTTATGCAATGTGCGGGTTCAGAATAGGATACTGCCACGGAGCGGAAAAAGTAATAAAAGGCATGACAAAATCAGTAAATTATGAAACTATAAGCGCCCCCCACATATCACAAATAATAGCACTAAAAGCACTAAAACTATCAGAACAACACGTAAACAAAATGGTAGAACAGTACAAAAAAAGAAGAGATTTTATTATACCAATACTAAATGATATTGGACTTCACACTCTCAAATCCCAAGGAACATTTTACGCATTCAGCAACATTAAAAAAACAGGAATGAAATCACAACATTTCGCAGAAGAGCTACTAAAAAAACATGGGGTTGCAGTAATTCCAGGAACAGATTTCGGAAGCAACGGAGAAGGACATGTGAGGATAAGCTATGCAACATCAATGGAAAATATACAAAAGGCAATAGAAAAAATCGAGAAATACGTTAAGACAAGAAAGAAATAATGTCGGACATAATTATAATGTTGGCAATTAATTTTTAATTG
>JACQMS010000020.1 GCA_016203445.1 Candidatus Woesearchaeota archaeon | reverse complement strand
GGAAGATATTCAGTAAAAATATCATCAAGCGATTACAAAACAGCAGAAAAAAAGTTAAAAGAAAAAATAGATCCAACACTAGAATTCTTCAAAAAGAAAAAAGCAACAGCAATATTCGAAAGGTCTTAAAATGAAACTAATACTTCAATGCAAAAAGTGCGGAACGTACACTTTCCAAAAAAAACATTGTGACACAACAACAGAAAACCCAAAACCCGCAAAATACTCGCCAGAAGACAAGTACGCGAAGTATAGAAGAATGGCGATGAAGGATTTCTAATCACAATATGCATCATGACGTAGAATCATATCTATCTAACAAACAATCTATGTTTTTCATCACCAGAAAGCTCGGAAAAAATTCTGCGAATTATCAACTTTTCAGGATCAGAAATAAGCTTTACACGCTCACGAATATCGGCATAACTCTTAAACAAAGACTGTTTGCGAGCCTCCAAAATCTCCCACATATACTTCTTGCCAAGACCTGGAAGAAGCTCCAACTGGTGCATCCTCATAGTCAAAGGTTGAGCCATATTGAAAAACTGCACAAACCTTTGCTCATCATTATGAACAAGATCTTTCAAAGCAAACTCCAACTCAGAATGAGCAGTAGCAGTAAGCCTAGTTATAGGAATAGTACCACTAATATGATGAATCTGATCACGCTTGCCACTACCAACATAAACATCCTGCAAAGGCTGCAAGAAAACATCACGCTTAGGAATAAGCTCCAACAAAGACAAGTGAGACTTACCAAGAGCTTGAGCTATAGCAGTCTTCCTATGAGAAGGCCTCAAATCATCAGGATACCCATGAGGCAAAAAGTCCAAAACAATAGCAAACTCCTCCCTAGAGGTACCACTACCAAAATCATCAAAACCCTGCTCCATACAAAAAAAAGAAAACAAATAAGTATATAAAACTATGTCAAAAACTTCACACAAAAATCACTTAGGCAAACACTTCTTAACAACATCAGAAATAGCAGTCAAATGCTCCTTAGCAACAGGAATACCAAAAGAAGAAAGAACGAGCTTAACATCATCATCAGAAGAAGGAAGAGTATCAGCAATCTTAACAAGAGCCTCACGCTTCAACCTAGGAACGTTCAACTTTTCAAGATCAGAAAATAATTCCTTAAGATCCACCAAAGAAATCTTAGAAACATTAGAAGCGTACTCCTCAGTACGAGAAGCACGAAAATTAAGCTCCTCAGAAGACTTCAAGCCAGAAAGAATGTGCTTAACCTCTGCAATAGACACCGGCTCGCAAGAAACAATAGCCCTTTTCATTAAACACCCCTCAAATGCACAGGATGCACCAAAAAACTTTTTACAACACTACCATCCTTAAAAGAAACCTTATAACAACCACCAAACTTACCTACGACAACAGCAGTAGAACCATAATATTTAGGATGAAACATACCCTTCTGAAAAGCAGGCTCCGCCTTCAAAACAACACGAGAACCAACAGAAAAATCGGCGAAAAAATCCGTAGAAGAAATTTTACCTTTAGAACGATGACCCTTCAACAATTTAGAAGAAGTTTTACGACGAAAACCGCCCTTTCTGTCAACCATGAACAAAAAGATTAAAGAAGTGTTTAAAAAGGTTGCGATGACGAACACAAAAAAAAGCAAATCCAAAACTTTATATACTAAACATTCTTCACCCGAAAAAAAGGGTAGATCAATATGAGAAAATTCTTATCAAAGCTGAAGGAAACGTTCTCCGGACCAGACTACGAGGGAGAGCAGGAACAACGCCAAGACTATGTAGAGCTTGAAAAAGTAGAAGAAGGAGAAAAGCAGAAACTGTTAGTAAAACCATACCAGCTAGAAGATTTTGAAGGAATTAAAGGAATACTAGATGATTTAAGAGTAGGCAACACGATAGCACTAATAAATATAGGACCACTAAAAGAAAAAGATATAGTAGAACTAAAAAGAGCAATATCAAAATTAAAGAAAACAATAGACGCAATAGACGGACACCTAGCAGGGTTCGGAGAAGAATACTTGGTAGCATCGCCATCAAACGTGAAGATAGAAAGGCCGTCAACAAGAGAACACGAAAACTCACAAGAAGGAAACATGGAAGAGTATTAGAAGCAGTTGACAGATTTGGTTGAGCTCATAAAAAGGCAGGTATATAAATATCGCTTTTGTGCAAACAACTATGACAACAATTTTAGGAATAGAAAGCACCGCCCACACATTCGGAGCAGGAATAGTAAAAGATTGGACTGTAAAAGCCAACGAGAAAGCAGCCTACACAACAGAAAAAGGAGGAATACACCCAGTACTGGCAAGCAACTATCACACAGAAAAAGCTCCAGAAGTTTTGAAAAACGCGCTAACAAAAGCAGGAATAAAAATAGAAGAAGTTGACGCAATAGCATTCTCTCAAGGACCGGGACTAGGACCATGCCTAACAATAGGAGCGTTCACAGCAAGATACCTTTCACTAAAATACAAAAAACCATTGATAGGAGTAAACCACTGCATAGCACACCTAGAAATAGGTAGAGGAATGACTAAAACAGAAGACCCAGTGCTCTTGTACACATCAGGAGCGAACACCCAAATAATCGCATACCAAGAAGGAAAATATAGAGTTTTTGGTGAGACGTTGGATACTGGAGTTGGAAACATGATTGATACGTTTGCCCGCCATTTAGGATTAGGATTTCCCGGAGGACCAAAAATTCAAGAGTTAGCAAGCAAAGGAAAAAAAATGCTTAAAGCGCCCTACACAATTAAAGGAATGGATGTAAGCTTCAGCGGAATTTTAACCCACCTAGAAAGAATAAAAAATGAAACACCCGAAGACATGTGTTTCACGCTCCAAGAAACAGTGTTCGCAATGCTAACAGAAGCAAGCGAAAGAGCACTGGCGCACACAGAAAAAAATGAGCTAGTACTAGGAGGAGGAGTTGCGTGCAATTCAAGACTTCAAGAAATGACAAGAATAATGTGCGAAGAAAGAAAAGCAGTATGCAAAACACCAACAAAAGAGTATCTATTAGACAACGGAGCAATGATAGCATGGCAAGGAATGCAACAATACGAAGCAATAACAAAAAAAGGCAAAGGAAAATTTTTAACAATAGAAAAATCACAAATAAAACCATACGAGAGGACGGATGATGTCGAAGTAAGCTGGAGATGAAAGAAATTATATTTTTGAAGTTTTTGCAAGGTTCTGAAATCACATATGAAGAACCGCATTCGACACGTTTCCAATAAAAAGGTCAAGAAGTTTGTTTCACTTACTGCGTCGGCCGGGATTCGAACCCGGACAAGCGGCTTGGAAGGCCGCAGTCATGCCATTAGACCACCGACGCGCAAAACCAAGATTTAACGAGAGCTTTTTAATTCTTTCTTCCAACAGCTTTCAAAGCATCATCAACAACAAACTCATTCCAACCTTTGCTTACTAACGCGCCCCTCAACTGTTCCTTAGAATACCCTTTGGAAATACCAGTTTTTATAAAATTTAAAACTGATTGAGGAACTGAAGGCATTGAAGAATTTTTCCTGTTGGAAAGTATTAAAGTTAAAAGAAAAAGCAACACGAACAATGTTACAACTATTAACAATATTAGTATTAAAGTCATCCCGAAGCTTGAAGACGCCATTTATCAATGATTCATTAAAAAGATTTATTAACCTTGCGATAACGAACACACTATAACCAAAAGAGGAATATATGAGAAAAATAATAGCTATACTAGTTATATTATTAACGATTCAAATAATCTCCGGAGTAGAAATAACTGCAGAAAAGCCTCTAGTTATACAAAATGAAGAATTCAAAGAAACAATAACAGGATTCGGAAGTGCAAGTTTAGAGGAAGGAGCTTTAAAAGAGTTCACGATAACAGGAACGTACACAAAAGAAGCTGATGAAAAATACTTAATAGGCCCGTACAGCATTAAAGGAAAAAGCAAAAAAGATGACATAAAAATAACCAGCGAAGGCGCAAAAATAAAAAAGAACGAAAAAAAATATGTTATTGAGGGCAAAGCAAGAGTATTCAAGAGAAATAATAATTACGAAAGCTATGCGATAATTGGAAGCTCAAATAACACTAAAGAAACAGAAGCAACACTAAGATGGGAAAACAACGTTCTAATAATTACTAACAGTACAAGAGATTCAAAAAGCGCTAACGCTTACTACACAATAAACGGAACAAACCCCAAAATAATAACGACCAACACATTAATAATAATAGAAAAAGATAATGCGGGAGAATACGAAAAAATATATGATCAAGAAGAAGGAAAAGCAATAATTGAAGAAAACAATATAGTTACAGAAAACAACAATAACAACGCGTACTTTACGGGAATAAAAATATTGAACGGAACAAAAATTGTGAAGAACTATAAGATCACACCGCTACAAAAGGCAACAATAGGAGCAGAAAAAATAACAATAACCAGGACAAAAACAGGAATTGATATAAGCAATGATAGAAAAACTATAAAGTATTACTACAACAAAAAAGAATATGATACTATAAAAAATGAAGCAATAAAAAAAAGCAGATATTACCAGTGCCAGAAAAATTAGCTTCCAATCAGTCCAAGATTAAGAAGTTTTTCGTCCTCACTAGAACGATAACGCCTGCCAAAACTAACCAACGACTCATTAACAAAAGACCAAGCAGATCTAGGAAACAATTTTTTCAAATCACCCTCGACAACAACAGGAGTTTTTCCTCTAGACCAGCCAAGCTTTCTAGACAACCTAAAAACATGAGTATCAACACCAATTGAAGGAACACCGCACTCAGATAAGAAAACGTTGGCAGTCTTCCGGCCAACACCAGGCAAAGAAGTCAAAGAATCAAAATTTTGGGGAACAACACCACCAAAATCGTGAAGTATACCACGAGAACAATCAACAACATGACGAGCCTTAGTACGATAATAATTAACCCTGCGAACAATGCTCTCAACTACAGAAACATTAGCTTTTGATAAATCTAAAAGAGAAGAATATTTAAAAAATAAGACATTGCAAACACTAATAGTAATCTCATCACGAGTACGAGCAGAAAGAAGAATAGCAATAAGAGTCTTCCAATCAGAATCCCAACCATCAGCAGCAAGACGCAAAGGATCAACAACAGAAGAACGCAACAAAAACAACTGCTTCAAAGCAACAGAACGGGAAACCATAAAACGGAAATATAATAATTGTACATTTAAATGTTACTCACAACGATAAATTTAAATACTATATTATATTATAGCTTGCTATGACAACGACAATACAAATAAGTGAATCACTGCAAGAACAACTACTACAAAGAAAACTTTTTTACAGAGAGACATACGAAGAAATAATACAAGACATGATAGAAGACCTCCAAGAAATAAACGAAGAAACAAAAAAAGAACTTGAAAAAGCCAGAGCAGAAGTTAAATCAGGAAAAGTTTACACACACGAACAAATAAAGAAGGAGCTGGGACTTTAATGTATGCAATAGAATATTCAGAAACTGCAAGAAAACAAATACACAAATTAGCACGAGACCTTCAAGAAAGAATAATAACAACACTCGAAAGAATAAGAGTGCGCCCGGAAGTGTATGTAACAAAACTTGTAGGAGAACCAGAATACAAGTTAAGAGTTGGAGACTACAGAATAATTCTTGACATACAAAAAGAAAAACTAATAATACTATTGCTAAAAGCAGGTCACAGAAAAAACATTTACGACAAAGCCTAAAAAAACATCAATATTTAAAAACCCACCAAAAACCCCAAGAATATGAAAGCAATAATAGCAAGCTACGTTAGAGGCAGACACACTCAAACAGACAACAAGATGATACTGCACCCTGAAGGAACAAAAGAAAGAAAAGAAGCATTGAAACTAGTAGGAAAAAAAGTAGAATGGACGGCTCCAGGAAAGAAAAAAACAACGATAACAGGAACGATAACAATACCCCACGGAAGCAAAGGATACGTAAGAGCGCTATTTGATAGAGGAATGCCAGGACAAAGCATAGCAACAACGGCAGAAATAAAAGAGTGATAAAAATTTTGAAACACTAGTTCGATAGCTTTAAAAGATGCCACTCAAAACCAGAAAGCGAGCCCATAGCTCAGCCTGGTTAGAGCGCTGGTCTTATATGACCACGTTTTAAACAAACAGCTCTAGGAGAGCCAGAGTGCCGGGGTTCGAATCCCCGTGGGCTCATATCACAATCAATTAAGCAAAAAGTCAGACAGCGTGCGCCTCTGTGGTGTAGTCCGGCCAATCATGTTGCCCTTTCGAGGCAACGACCCGGGTTCAAATCCCGGCAGAGGCATAGATTATTTTAGAAATAAGACTAATTTTTGACATCATAAAAAAAAAAAATATTATATAAGAACGGCCTCAACACTACCATGCTGTCCGGGCCTAGAAGTAATCCTAGCCTTACCCTTATCAGTATCAACAATAGAACCCTTAGTCAAAATATTCCTCCTAACATAATTCACGTTAGCAGGATTACCGGTTTCAGTCTTGATAACAGCCTTCACATGCTTCCTAGATTTAGGATCATACAAGTTAGCATCATGAGCAACAAGAGTAAACTGCCTGGAATTACCGCCACGGACTCTAATAATTCTTGAAGAGTGCTTAACACCTATCAAAGTGTTAGTAGGCTTTCTACCAAGCTCGTACAACTTCTTCTTGCCAGCACGAGTGTACAAACCACCAGAAGGTTTCCTCTTCAACCTACCCTTATGTGAAATAGCCATTTTATCGACCCTGCCTCTTGCGCTTCTCTTTCTTCATACGCTTGCGTTGCCACTTCCAACGCATCTGCCTCTTCTTCTTCCAACGACGAGAACTACGCTTCATTAAACGAGTGAGTTAAAGGGTAGTTTTTAAAGATTTCTTTTATTTTTAGGGAGAATAACAAACATAGATCTCCCAGCCAAAGAAGACAAATTCTCCCAAGATTTTCTGAAACGAGAAAAACCAACACGCAAAAAATCACCACCAAAATGCTTATCAGGATCGTGAAAGAAAAAAAAGTTTTTAGAAAATCCAACAATAACAATCATATGAGTCCAACCACACTTTTCACCATAAAAAATGTCCGCATTAACCTCTGCAAGCACAGGAACACCACTCAAAATATATTTCTTCATCAGAGAAATGGATGCATTACGACGATGAACCAGAACTCCAGAACCAACACTCTTGGAATACAAATCCTTATACTTTTCACGAGTCTCTAAAGGAACAGTGTTACTCCAACCATCAATGCTTCCAGACCAATACGTAATAGTTTTATACCCCAACTTTTTCAGAACTGGAGCAAGAGTAACGTCCCAAGTACCAGTATGAGGGAGAATCATGCCACACTTCCACAACCATTTCTCATCAACAACAACACCATAATAACGCAAAACCATCCTGATACACGCAGGAAAGCACGAAGACTCAGTAAGCTGTTTGCGAAAAGGAACATTAAGAATTATCTTTCTTGCAATGGATGCCATTAGAAAAACAATGATATGAGAGTTAAAGAACCTTTCGATTTGTCAAGAACCGCCGGGCTGAAGCCCGGGGCGTGATGTTCTTGATCATGATCAGAAACTTTCCACATTCCAGTACAAATAAAAGAGTGGACGTAACATCATCACCACCAACACACAATACACAATAGTTTCTATTAATAATGGAAGATAGTTTCTATTAATAATGGAAAGATTTAAATAGACTGTTTACTTTCTGAGGAACATGATACCAAAAAACATACTGAAAGAAGTCATCCTCTCACAACAAGATATGCTTCGTGTTTGGGATCAAGGAACCATCAGAGAAGAAGAATCCGAAATACATATTGAAGATTCATTTGCATTGCTCATCACCGGGGTTAGAAGATGTGGAAAAAGCACACTGCTCAACCAACTCTTGAAACGTCAAAAGAAAGGATATTATCTCAATATTGAAGACCCACGCCTAGAAGGATTTGAACCTTCAGACTTTCTACGAGTAGACACTATCATGAAAGAACTATATGGAGAAGGAGGAACATACTTTTTTGACGAAATACAAAACGTGAAAGGATGGGAAAAATTTGTTCGATATCTCGTTGATAAAAAAGAAAAAGTAGTTATTACAGGTTCAAACGCATCACTCTTAAGCAGAGAACTTGGAACAAAACTCACAGGAAGACACCTCTCCATAGAACTATTCCCATTCTCATTCAAAGAATTTCTCACATACCACAAACAAAAACCAACGCGTGAACAATTCAATTCATATATTAAAACAGGAGGATTTCCTGAATACATAAAAAAAAAGAACCCCTCAATTCTGTACGAACTCCTGTCAGATATTGTACTGAAAGATATAGCAGTACGCTTCGGAATACGAAACACTCACACTCTTAATACACTCGCGGTATACCTTCTTAGCAATACTGGAAAAGAATACTCCTACAATTCCATAAAAGAAATATTACACATAAAATCAGTACAAAGCGTCATCAACTATATTTCATACTTTGAAAACGCATACCTTGTTTTTACAGTCCCACTCTTTCATTCATCATACAAAAAACAACAAGTAAACCCCAAAAAAATATATTCTATAGATACAGGACTTTCTTCAGTAAATTCTGCATCTTTCTCAGAAGATACTGGAAGAATACTTGAAAATGCAGTGTTCTTAGAACTTCGAAGAAAACACAAAGAGATATTCTACTTCAAAAATAAAAATGAATGTGATTTTATTATAAAAGAAAAAGGAAAAAAGAACGAAGCAATACAAGTCTGCCTCGAAATACATGATGACAACAGAGAAAGAGAAATCCGCGGAATCATAGAAGCAATGACCACCTGTGAAATTCGTGAAGGAATTATTATCACAAAAGATCAAGAAGATGAACTCACCATAGAAGGAAAAAATATAAAAATTATACCTGCATGGAAATGGTTCCAATAATTAACTTCTAAAAGTAGTCTGTTAACCATAATCAAAAATATTAAATCGATCTACTTCCCGCCAGCCCACTTCGGAAGCATAGGAGCAACAAAAGGCCACACGTAAGGGGCGGCAGCGGTCATAAAACCAACAATCAAAGAGTGGATCCAAGTCTCCTGCATACCCTGACTGGAAAAACCGGAAGTTTTCAGAGCTGCAGAAACACCATGAATTTTAACAGCAGCGATAAGACCAATAAGAATTCTAACACCAATCTCAGAACCGAGAATAGGCCACGCTTTTATAGCGGGAACTAACTGAAAAAAAACAGGAACATTAAAAGTGAAAAAGCAAGCGATGATAGCAAAAAATATAGCGTGAACACCATGACCAAAACGGTGAGAAGCAACCTGAACATCACGATGAATCAAAGTTATTTCGTAAACACCAATAATAAGACCAGCAACGATAGCAGGAACGATATCCCAAGAAACAACGCCGGCAACCATGAAAACACCTCTATTAACTATGAATTTTACTGAATAGTATATAAATATTGCGCCAAAATCACGCCTGATGCAAACGATGAGGAACGCCCTCTCGAGGAGAAACATCATTTACATGAACTGCAGAAATACACTCGTCAACACGCCTCAGAAGTGATTGAGGAAAAGATTTCTGAATACGTTTATGAGCAATTCTTGACAAGTCATCACGACCTAAAACATTAAGCCTATCCTCCAAAGAAAGAAGAACTTGAATATCAAAAGTATCCTTGCCCAAAGCAAATTCGTACATAGAAATACAAAAATCTTTCCTGCAATCATACCACTTGAACAAGAAATCACCAAACTCCTTATACACATCCATACATTGAGGAGCAATAACTATAGCCTGCCTAAAAGATTTCTTGGCACCCCTAACATCACCAACAGCTGCAAGAGACCACGCACGCTCACACAACAAAGTATAATCATTAGGGTTTATACTCATAGCAATATCAAGAAGTTTTAAAGATTCACGATAACGAGAATGAACATACATCTCATCAGCACAATCAGAAAGATGAAAAACAACAAATTCAGGATGAGAAAAATTACGATGGTACAAAACATAAGAATCACTAGGAAGAGAACCATTCCAAACCTCACCCCAAGTAGCAGTAGCAGAACTCAAAACTCTCCGACCATTACGAACATGATGAAAAGTAACAGCCGGGTGAATGCCAATAGTGTGAAAAGATACCAAACCATCATGAAAAGTTTTCATAACCTTCCAACCGCAAACAACACCAAAATTTTGGAGAACAGTCCTAAGAAAAACTTCCTGCTCAGTACACAATCCTCTACGATCAAGAAAAACAGTATTAGGAGATCTAATACCAACACGAGAATGCTTAAAATCATACTTCCAATGCTTTTTAATATGATTAACGGCACTCCTAACCATACGATTAACGCCGTGATCCTTGTCAATATACGCAGAAAAATATTTCATATAACTATCTTTAAGAACACAAGGATCATAATCACGAGCCATAGAAGCATCCAAGGGCTTAGGAGAAACAACAAAATCAGAGTTATAAATCATACAAAAACAACACCCCACCAACTTATTGCTATAAAAATTGAGAAGAATTGAGAAAGATTTAAAAAATCAACTATTAAAATGAGCGAATAATGATAAAAAAGAGAGTTCTAACAACAATAACAACACTACTAGCGATTCCTACAACTATTGCGGTTGAAGATTCAGTATACGAGAATTTGACTCAAGCACTACTAAACATATTACAAACAATAGCAAGTTTTGGAGGAGCATTAACAAGATTTTCAGAAGTTGACAAAAACATGGTATGGTTCTTCTCAATAACTATAGGAATAATAGTATTCACAATACTATACTGGAGCATTATACAGCACGGAAACTTTCTAGGAAACGCGGAACAAAGAAGAAGACCAGCACTAATAATATCATTATTAGGAGGAATAGGAGCAACACTGCTGATACCAACAGCGACTTACGAACAAGTATTATTCTTCATAAAAAACGGGCTAGTACAGTTAGCAATAGGGCTGGCAATACCCGCAGGAGCCTACGCGGCATACAGAGCGATGTCGCAAAGAATGGAAGACTGGGGAATAATAGGGTTTGCGAGAATACTATTAGGAATAGCCATAGCTGGAGGCAACACATTCCTAGACAAGTTCACAACAACATTCCAAGGAACAACGGGCGAGGTGATGAGCGACAAGTTAATAGTTGGAGCGCTACCATGGATAGGAACACTATCAGCAATACTAAGCATAATAACAATAGGACTATTCATTAACGGAATATACAGAATAGTAACAGACATAATACCTGAAGGAACTAGAAGAAGAATAAGAGAAGAAGCAGGATGGAGAGGCATAGAAAGAGCAAGAACACAAGAACAGAGAAGAGGAGTATTAACGGGAGTCCAAAGATTTCAAACATTTGAACAAGAGTTAAGAAGACACTCAGCGCTAGGAGGAATAATAGAAACAATCACGAATAATTATACAAACAATGACATAACAGGCAGGGGGAATAACATACCTCAAGGGCTAATTAATTCTTTGCAAAATCTGCCGCCAAGAAACAGGATGACTAGCGCGGCCGCTGTGCTAAGACGCTCAGCGGAACAATCAAACGCAATAGTAGAACTAACTATACAAGCGGCAGACACAATATTTCACACAGGCACACTAAGCGGCAAGGGCAGAAGAATAGGCAACAACCTAAGAAATATAAGAGACATACTAAGAAGCCAGAGCAGAGGAACATGGTGGGCTGCAACAACGCCAGCAGAAAGAAGAGCAGAATTCCAAACATTAAGAACAAGCGTTGATCAAACATTAAGAAATATTGCAAGCGCAATAAACTCTGCACAAAGATTAGAAGCCGCGGCCGCGAGAGGAACAGGAACACCATAAAAAGAAGCAAAAAAAGGGTGAAATAAATGCTCAACATTACTAAAAACATAAAGGGAAAAGTAATAATTGCAGGATTTCCAGGATTTGGACTAGTGGGAACTATAGCGACAGGATACCTAGCAGAACACCTAAAAGCAGAGAAAATAGGAACTGCATGGTTCGAAGAATTACCAGCAACAATAGCGATCCACGAAAGCAAGGTAGTACACCCTATATCATTCTACCACGCAAAAAAATACGGTATCATAATCGCCCACGGAATAACGGGAAATTCAGGAGTAGAATGGAAGATAGCAGGAATACTAAGGGAATTGGCAAAAAAAACAGGAGTCAAAAAAATAGTAACAATAGAAGGAGTGGGAAGCCAAAACCCGGAGCCGGAAGCAAGAGCTTACTATTACACTAGCGAAGAAAAAGAAAAGAAAAAAATAGAGAAAACAGGATGCCAACAATTAAGAGAAGGAATAATAATGGGAGTTACAAGCGCCCTAATGATACAACCACCAGAACAAATAACAACAATATTCACAGAAGCTCACGCACAAATACCTGACAGCAAGGCGGCAGCAAAAGTGATAGAGATACTAGATAAATACATGGGGTTAGGAGTTGACTACAAGCCATTAATACAAGAAGCAGAAAAATTTGAGCAAAAACTAAAAAGCATAATGAAACAAGGAGTCCAAGCACAGAAAAAAATGGATGATGAACAAGAAAGTTATATAGGTTGAGAAAATGATGCCTTACTACAAAAGCATACCAACGAAAACGTTTGGCGACAGGTTGTACAGAGGAATGCTCAAGTTTTTTTACAGAGCAGACGCAGAAACACAGTACCAAAGAGAAATGAGACAAAGAAGTGTTGGAGAAGCACAACCAGACAGAATACAAAGGCTCAAAGAAGCAATAATGGAATGGTACGTTTGAAAGAAAGATTTATATATAACAATAACTTAGTAAATAATAGTGAATATGTTATGGAAGTAAGCGGATATACTGTAAGACCAAGTAAACACTTTATCACAACGTGGATGAGAAAGTGGAACTTTAATACAGACTCACTCCGTGAACTGATTGAAAATGCGTACAAAAATGAAAAAGTAGGAAAAAATAAATATGAAACATCAACAAAATCAAAAGGAAAAAGTAGAAAACTCATATTTATTAAAGATGATGAATACAAAGAAATATTCATCATAACTGGAGCCGAAGGAACATGAGAACATGCCCAATTTGTGAAAAAGGAAATTTTATCAAAGTAGAAGACATAATATTAGAAATAGAAGGATATATATTCATATTAAGAGGAGAAAGGTGCACACACTGCAAAGAAGAATACCCATATGAGGAAGAAACAAGCAGGGCAGTAACAACAGCCAGAAAATTAGGAGTCTGGCCAGAACCGTTAAAACTTCACAGACGCCTGTCAAAAAGCAGCGGAGGACTAATACTAAGAATGCCAAGCGACATAGAGAAACAATTAAACCTAAGCGAAAACACGCCAATAGAAATAACAAAAATAGGCAATAAAATAATCATAGAACCAGTAGTAGCTTGATAACAAAAACTCTCCAATTAAGACGCTTCGGGCTCCAAAAATCCGCAGTTGACGGGACAAGAAGTAATAACAAAAAAGAAGAAGTCACTGAAAAGTAGTATATCGAAAGGTTTATAAAAGAAAGAGTCCTCCAGCCAAAGGGGGCAATATGATAAAAACAGCTTTTACGCAAGAAGATGCAGAAAGAATTGTAGCACAGTATACTGTAACAAAAGAACCATTCTACAAGCCTCAAGGAGAGGAATTAGAATTATTAGAAAAAGCAGAATCTGAAGGAATGGGAGTAGGAATATTGGGACCAACAGGCAGTGGAAAAACAAGATTATTAGAATATTTTGCGTGGAAGAAAAAAAGGCCGCACATAACAATATCGGGTAATGAAAGCGTTGACGCGATGAAAGTAACAGGAAATGTGTTAATACTTGGAGGAGAGGCACAATTCGTTCCAGGACCCGCATACAGAGCAGTAAGAACAGGAGCACACTTATACTTCGATGAATTATTAGAGATGAATGAAGATGTAATACCAGTATGCTTTCCACTAACAGACTGGAGAAGAAGAATTGAAGTGGAAGACACAGGAGAAGTTGCAAACGCAGAAGAAGGATTCTTTTTCACATTCTCAACAAATCCAGGAAAACAGTACAGAAGACAAGGAAAAACATCAGATCTGCCACCAAGCTTCCTGCAAAGATGTATATTACTAGATTTAGGATATATAAGAGGACCACGCGGAGTAGAAATAATAGTGAAAGAAAGCGGCATAGAAGAAAAAATAGCGGTACAATTAGACAATCTTGCACAAAAAGTGGACAAAATGTTCGAAAGCCAAGAATATTCAGGAAGACTACAAGAATCAGTAGGATATCACGCGCTGATAAAAGCAGCAAAATTGATAAGAAGAGGAGAACACCCGCACACAGCATGCCACCACTCAATAACGTTGCCACTAAGCCCTAGAAGATTAGAAGTAAGAAAGGCTATAGACGAAATAATAAGAGATATAATAATAGCAAGGTAAGAAAATGATGCTCACCACACAGGAGCAAGAAGCAAAACTTGAAGAATTAAGAGAGTCGCTAACAACGTACATAGAAACTATAGCAGGAGTGCCAGTAGAAATATTAGATGACACGCCGGGCCTTAGAATTCAAGAAGAAGAACAAAGAAGCCACAGAGGAGGAATACTCGCACAAGAGGGAGTAATAAACATATTCTTACCACAAATAATAAATGCATTCAACACCATAAAAGAAAATGAAACAGCATACTTTGCACTGGGAGCGCTAAACGCATCAAAAATAAGATATGGACAAGGATTTGAAAAAAAAGAATTAAGAAAAATCGCGAGCGAATTGCACAATGAAGGAAAGAAAAGATTCGGAAAAGAAAATCCAGTAGGACTAATAACTGAGTCAACAATTTCATTCGTAGCAGGAGCGACAATAGGAAGTAGTGAAGAGTGGAGTCTGACACACCAGTTCAAACATTCAGCAATACTGGAACAAATAATAGAAGACTGTGAAAGAGGCAGAATAATTCAAAGATTTTACGAAGAGTACCCCGGAGCTCAAGAAAAAATAAGAACGCTATTCTCAAAAATATACGAGCAAGAATTAGAAATTGCCACAACAAGTGAAGATAAAAATTTAGTATTAGATATATTAGTAAGAAGATTGGGATACATACTATTAACTAACGATGAAGATTTTTACAATGACCAAGAAAGCACAGATGGTAAAAAATCAGTCATTGACAAAAGTGCAAGGAATTACACAAAAAGATTAGTGATATTAATAGAACCTTTAAAAGAAAGAACTGCAACAATTCACACAAGCATAAGACAGGCAGTAAAAATATACTTCGAATTGTATGATTTAATGCTAAAAGGAGAATTAAGAAGTCCATCAAAAGAACACAATGCACAACCACAACAATTAGACTTGTGCAGTGTTGCAACAGAAGAAAAAGGAACGATAGAAGAACAATTGGCAAAGATGAAACAAAAAACCAAAGCATTAGAAATGGTAAAACTTCTAGACAGAGTAAAAGAAACAACAGAAGCAAGAAATGTAAGAGAAGAACAATACACGAGAAAAGGAAGCGCAGAAGCATTCGAAACAAGAAAACAATTATCATCACAAGGAGTACCAACATATCATGAATGGAATGAAGAACAAAAAAGATTTATGGAAAGATACGCGCACATTCAAGAAGTTGAGAGATTGCCACCAAAGTCAAAAAAAATGTATCCATACCCGCAAATAAATCAAACACAACTGGCAATACATCAAGAAAGATTTGAACAATTAAAACCTGCAGAGATAAGCATTACAAGAAGAAAATCAAAAGGAAGATTAGACCCCAGAGAGCATGCAAGACACCAAGCAAGAATATTAATAGGAGGAAACGCAAAACAAAGGTTTTACACTAGAAGAGAAAAAACAAAAAGAAGTGTAACAGGACTACTGCTTTTAGACACAAGCCACAGCACTGGAAAATTAATAAATAGAGAACACACAATACTTGACAAGATAAAAGAGGCAGCGCACTATATGGTGCTGGCGGCAAGATCTTGCGACGACAATTTAGCAGTGTACGGAGTTACAAGCGAGCCAGAATTTTTCAAAAAATATTTCATGGCAGGGCCGCAACAAGACAGAGAACTGGAAAGATTCTATAGAACTTACACAGTAGGAAAAGAAAAAATAGGAGAAAGAACAACAGTATTCCAAAAAGTTCAAGACTTCGAAGAACCACTAAGCGACCAAGAATTAAGAGATGCACTAACAAAACTAGAACCTAGATCAAACAATAGAGATGGAGCAATAATAAGACACGGAACGAGCATAATCTCACAAAGACCAGAAAAAACAAAACTACTTATATACATAAATGATGGCGCACCAGAAGACAAAAGACTCAAAGAACCAACACAAGAAGAATTACAACAAGCAATAAAAGAGCCATACAAAAGAAAAACAATAGAATCAAAATATGAAGGAAGATACGCGTGGGCGGACACTATAAAAGCAGTAGAAGAAGCTACAAGAATGGGAGCAGTACCGCTAATAATAAGATTAGGAACGTCAAAAGATGTACCATTAGACCTGCTAAAACAAGCAGGAGGACATTTCAGAATGGCAAAACAAGACTTAAGCGATTTAGTAAGTGTAACAGCAGAAGCATACATAGAACTAGGAATGTAATAAATTTCGCACGCTCGGATGCATCCACGGACTACGTCCGCGGCTTTACGCTCCTCGCACTAAAAGTGCGAAATTTAGACTCATAAATGTCACTTACGCGCTAAAGCGCAGAGCTTTACATTTCTGAGTGATTATTACAGTTCTACAATTATTTCATTAAATGTTCATCAACAAGTTGCTGCAAGTCATACTGTAAAGAACGATCAGATAACAATTCCTCAAGAGCGAGCTTTATAGAAGCATCAGAAACTTTGCGACGAAGACCAGAATTCTGTTCAGAAGTGGCCTGCAAAGAAGCATCAACATTCACCTCAGGAATTTGATTCTTAACAACGAAAGCAATGGTAGAAGGCCTAGGAAATGAAGAAAAAACATCCCTAGGAACAATATAAGAACCGCCCGAAGGAAGATAAGAAATCTTTTCTTCACCCCAAGAACCACGATAAGATTTAGCCTCGTAAAGAGCGAGAACAAGATCACCACGCATCTCGGAGGCAATAATTTTTCTCTGAGTCAAAGGAAGCTTAGCACCAGCAACTTCTTCAGCACGAGCACGAGCATTAACAATATGGACGTTCAAACGTTGCTCACCATAAATTTGAGTAGCCTCGTCAACAATTCTTGAATAATCTTGAAGAACTTCAGCATTAGGATCAACACAACGCTCTAGAGCACAAGCAATACCCGCAACCTCTTCCAAAACATGCGCCTCTTCAATCTCAAAAAGTCTCCCAGGACTCAAATCTTCCTCTGAATGCATGTCATGCTCAAACCATTCAGGACTTTGCCTGCGATAATTACCACGACAAGTATCAAGCCATTGACGCTTTTTACGATCAAGCTCATCCTTATACATAGAACAAAGATTTCTGGCAACGCTAACAGAAAGAAGAGCTGCAGAATTTTCACCAGCAGGTACATCACTATCATTAGAACTATTAGAAACATCATCAATTGTCATCGCAAACCCTCCCAAAAGTTTCCTCAACAAGATTCTCCAAGAAAAACTTGTTCAACCCATCAAGAGATTCACGAGCAAGAATTTCGGTAACATCATCATCATGCTGAACAGTCCAAGAACTATTCCACCCCTCGGAATTAGTAACCGCAACAGACTGGTCAACATTAATTACTGCATGAGTAAAACCATCATGAGAAAAAAGTTTAGGCTGTCCGAGAACTACAAGACCCAAAGGTCTAGGAGAGTAAGGAAAAACAACATCTGCATCACTATTCAAAGAAATATTATGCTGTTGAATACTCCGATCAACACCCAAAGGAAGCAATAGAGCAACAGTCAAAGAAGAATCATTACTAGGAACAGCACCAGAATTTTTAACAGAAGAATAAAATCTCGCGCAGTATTGCTCAAGAGTTGCGTGCTCGCCATTGGCCACAGGAACTAGATCATCATAAGTGCTCCTGTAAAGACGACCAAAAGAAGAATTCGCTCCCAAAACCCGAGCACCACAATCGGTTCTGATACGTTCAGGAACGCTGAAATTAGAACATTCATAACGCGCTTCAGCAATAGCATTCAAATATTTCAATAAAATCCTAGGAATTCTAACAGAACCATTAATGACGTCACTGACAACACCACCCAAATTTTTTGCTCCGCCAATAGATTCAAGAAATTCCTCATGATAGAAATCAATCTGTTTATTACGAAGATCAAAACGGGACTTCCACTGTTCAGCACTAAAATCTTTCAACATAGTGCGCTGTGAAAATTCCAAGTATATAAATATTACGACATTTGAGTGACAAAAACGACATCCTGTCGTGTTTTTCGAAATATTACGACCTTTACCAGAGGAGAGTGGTAAAGGTGCAAAAGATTACAAAAACCCCAAAAATCAGCCAAAACAACCCCCAAGACCCCTATTTCTTGAAATGGGCTCTCGAAGTCTGCAATCAGGAATACAACGGAGATTTAAGCTCTTTCTTGAAGGAGCTCGCCAACCCTACAAAAAACCATCATGGGACAGCATTGGGGTGCTTCCCATGATTATTTTCTCATCAGCCAAAGGAATGAAACGCCTTATGGCATTTCCAGAATTAAGAGAATTTTCGCTCAATTACTTTCAGGCAAAAAAGCCTTTCAAAACCGCTCAAGAAAATGAGCCAAAAATCACCCAACTTTCACTTAATAAGTGGAGTTAATACCATTTCAGAGAACCAATGATATGCAGTCGTTTTATCGGTTGCATACCTCAAAAAAACAAAGATAGAGACTTCAACAATAGATGGAGCTCTAAAAAAGAGAGCATTTTGCGGAGCATTTTGCTCAAAAATCGCAGAAAAACAACACCGCTTCACAAG
>JACQMS010000022.1 GCA_016203445.1 Candidatus Woesearchaeota archaeon | reverse complement strand
ATGGCGCTTGTGATATACCTTTTGATGTCGAGCGTTTAGGTGTTGACATGCTTATTCAGTGGGGTCATAGTGTATGGGCTTATTGATTGATTTATCAAGTTTTGTCGTTGTTAGTCTCGGACTTATTGTTGGTCATCATATCGCACGCCTTTCTCGTTCAGAGCTTAAGAATGGCCAGCCTTATCTTCTTTTTCTCGAGCGATTTTTGTTTTCTTTAACGATTTATTTTTTCAGCGTTTTATTTTTGAGTGTTGGTTTTTCTGCGAGTATTTCTCTGCTGGTTTTTGCTCTTTTGTGGGAGTATCCTCTCAGAAGCTTGATTTTTAGTTCTTTAATTCTTGGAGTTTTTTCCGGTTTCGGAAGTTTTAATGTTCTTACATCTTCGATGCTTTACTTTCTTGTTAGGGGTTCTCAGAATTATTATCATAAAGAGCATTCAAGAACTGTTTTTGTTGGAATGATAATTTTTATTTCTTGCGCGATTATTATTAGTGTCATATTCCCTCAATAAACTTCTGATTGATAGCTATTAGTATCATAATCTAGTGTTAGTGTATTGTTTGAATATTCTACTTTCATTCCTCTGGAAAACCTTTTTTTTAGCATTTCAAATATTTTTATTTCTTCAACACTTGTTGGATAAATGTGTACGCATAACACTGAGAATACCCAATTGTCAAGTCTTCCTTCTCTCGCGAGTGTTTCTAATTGTTCATGATATGCTCCGCCAATTTCTGAAACTTGCACTCTTTTCGATATTTTTCCCTGGTCAGATTCTCTTATTAGGCATAGTGTAGCTTCCATTATCACGTCTATAGTTGTCGGATGTTCTTCCATTTTCAAAAATAACTTTTCACTGTATAAAAATGTGTATATTCTTCAGGATAGTAAAAGATAAAAATAAGATTAAAACTGTACAATCATGTATTATGCTTTTGATGTTATTCCTTACAACGAGAGTTTCAAGATTATTGATGTTGCAGGAACTGCTGGTTCGGGCATTGGCAAATTGAGAGATGCTTATGGTAGAAGTGGTGCTAAAATTAGAGCTAAAAAATTGGTTTCTAAATTTGGTGATCTTTCTCGTGGAAAAACTGTTATTTTCGCTCATGAACATCCGAGAGTTTATTTGCCTCACGGCCGTGCAGTAGAGGCAGAAGATCTTTTCAGACAGAATTCCGGGTGGAAACCAGTTCTTCATTGGAGAATGGATGCCGCGGATTTTTTGAGACGAAAAAAGAAGTCAAGATCGGATGGTTACAATCAAAATAGGGAGGAGGGACGGCTTGTAGAAAGTGCTGCGAAGGATTTGGGTGTTGACGTGGTGTTTGGCAGTGGTGGAAACTTTTACAAAGGCGCGTTGAGTATTAATTATCAGAGAAAAAATTTTGATAATATATCTGAAAGCAGAAAACCTATTAGAATATCAAAAGTTGGATTGTATGTTCATTTAGGAAATCCCAGAGGAACAATTCCTCAGATTATAGTTAATAATTTTTCTGATATTAGAGTTGTTAATACTCCCAATATTGATAGATCTATGGAGTGTAAGTGGTATTTCAGAAGTTTTGTTGAATCACAGGGAATCGCAGATGCATTTCCTAGATATATTCCTGTTGGTATGGGTTTTGCAAATTATGATGTTGCCAGAGATTTTTTGTCGAGTCTTCAAGAAAGTGATGGTTGGCCTCTTGTTGTTCTCAAGCCCGTAATTACTTGGGGTGGTTGGGGCATTAGAATGTTTTCTCGGGATGATATGGATAGGAGTCTTAGAAAATTTTGTGTTAAATCTTTAGATCCTAATCTTGAAGACTTGGTAGAGAATTGTGTTGTTAATACCGGGTGGAGTGAGAATGTTGTTGCCGAAGGTATTACTGATTGTTTTAATGAAATGTCTCCCGAAGGCATTTATTTTAGTCCTGGATGGGATGTTTGGAAGCATCTTGAGGAAGAAAATGATGAAGTTCGAAGAATGCTTTCTGCCAGGAAGAAACAAATTCCGAAAAGTAAAATTCGTGATATGACTCCTAGAGTTTTTCCATTTTTTGAGTACGCTTCCGCGTTTTTGGAAGAATTTATTCCTCCTCAAATTGTTAAGTCTAGAAAAACGGGCAAAGAACACGCGGGGTATATCAGAGTTTGTGTTTTTGATAGAGAGGTTATTCTTGCAATGTGGAGGTTTCAAATAAATCATTTTAGTGGAGAGTATCAATCATTTGTTGGAAAGAATTGTAGAACTTTTTTTGAGGGTTGTGATGAAGAAACAGAGCGCAAACTTCAAGAATTTTTGAATCCGGTAATTGATGCTTTTGAGAAAGGATTTTTTGAAAGGGTTAATTCGATTAATGACCTGTTTCATTACAGAAATCAGCACATCCGTAAATTATTGTCCTTGGCGAAGTAGCATTTTTATTTTATTCTTCTTGCAAACGTCAAAAACCCCGTGTGTTGAACTACATCTCTGGGTCTTGCTGTGAAGTCTTTTATGTTCCATTCTCTTTGCATTACTTCTATAGTTTTTACTAGTAGCACGTCGTCTCTTTTTCTGCACGTGTTCACAAATTCTGATACTGCCGGCATGCTTGAGTTGTAGCTTACTATATACCCTCCTATTCTTACGTAAGGAACTGTCATTTTTAGCGCTTCCCACGAGTTTTTCATGTCTAGTATGAAAACGTCAACATTTTTTTCTGGGTGTTTCGTTTTAACATCTTGCAAAGTGAACTTTATGTTGTCCAGTTTTAACGTGCACGCGTTTTGTTTTCCTAAATCTATCGCTTTCTCGTCCACGTCATAACTGTAAACTTTTTTGCATACGTTCGCCAGTGCGCACGCTAAAGCTCCGGAGCCCGTTCCCGCTTCTCCAACTATTGATTCTTTGCCTATGCCTGTTTGCGATATTATGGCTCCTATATCTTTTTGCGTAATTATTTGCGCTCCTCTGCGCAGTCTTTTCCACTCATCACTGAAAGATGCCGGCATCACGTAATATTTTTTTCCGTTGACTACTCCCTCTTTTTTTGACAGGTCCACTTGCCCGTAAGTCGTATCATATTTTCCTTTGTCTTCTTCCGAGTAATTCTTTCTCTGTTTTAAGATAACTCTTTCTTTTCCGTCAACGATTTCTGTTTTTTCCGGAAATATTATTATTTTGGGCATAGCACTGCCCATTTGTTGTGTCTCTATAAACCTTTCTACTCTTCTTTTGCTTCTACCGCTTTTTTTAGCGCAAAGAACGCTTTCATGAAATTCTTGTATGTTGTCATGTTTGGTGCATAGACTGCATCGTATGCATCTGGTATGTGTGATGCTGAAAAGAGTTATCAGCGAAAAGATACTTATTCTGTTGTAAAATATCTTGATATTGTTGCTGACTATTTTTATACGGTTCTTTCTCATGGTTGTCGTAACGAAAATGTTATAGTAGCAACGCGAGAAATAGAATATTGTGGATTGATTGCAAAAATGGAGCGAGGAGGATGGACTGTTCGTGTTGACGATGAAGGGAGACACGTTATTACAGTTGAAGAACAGGACAATGCATACATTCTCGGGACATCATAATAATATTTTTTTGAAACCTTAAACTTGACACTTTACTCATAATAATATTTTCCTTTGGCTTTTTGTTCTTTGTCTAATTGTGAGTGTAATTTGTTCATTCTTGGCCTTTTCGTGTGCGGGTCTCTTCGCAGTGTTATTCCTACTGATTGCAAAAACTTGTTCATTCCTTCTTCCATACTATATGGTCCTTGAACATTTCCTTTTTTCCCTGGCTCTCCTTGTAATACTATCAGCCTGTCCGATAAATAGTCGAGGAATAATAGGTCGTGGTCTACTACTAGCGCTGTTTTTTCTCTTTGATTCATTGATTCTCGTATAGTTTTAGAGGCGTGAATTCTTTGCTCTGAGTCCAGGTATGCTGATGGCTCGTCGAATATGTACAAGTCTGCGTCTTTGCATAGCGTTGCTGCTATCATTACTCTTTGCAATTCTCCTCCCGATAGTTCTGATAATTTTCTTAACATTAATTGTTGTATGTTGAGCCTTCTTAATTGTGATTGGTATGTTGCGTGGTGTGGTCCTAGTATTTCCATTACTGTTTGTTCTGTTGATTCTATGTATTGCGGTTTGTACGCAATTTTTGTTTTTTCTCCTATTACCCCAAGAGTTCCTTCTTCTGGCGTATGAATTCCGGCCAGTATGTTTGCAAAAGTTGTCTTTCCTGTACCGTTTTCTCCAAGAACTCCTACTACTTCTTTTTT
Source organism: Candidatus Woesearchaeota archaeon (assembly GCA_016203445.1). Taxonomy (GTDB): domain Archaea; phylum Nanobdellota; class Nanobdellia; order Woesearchaeales; family ARS49; genus JACQMS01. Next base: position 13,007 of record JACQMS010000022.1, on the reverse strand, counting down.
TTTTAGTGTTCCTTCGTGTGCGTGCAGTGTGAAATGTCCTAACTCTTTTTTTACTCCTTTCCAGCTTATTAACTCAGGACTTTTTGATGTTGCTGCTGGCGGCTTAACATCAAATTTTATCGAATGGTCTCTGAACCTCATATTCTCGTCAGGCATGAATCCTTCTAAATATTGGTTTATTCCTTCTTTTGAATTCTTTGGCAGCGATACTATTCCGTAAGCTCCTTCTTCTCCGTATAATATGTTTATCAAGTCCGTTAAATAATCAAGTATCACCAAGTCGTGTTCTACTATTATTACCGAGGTGTTTTCATTGGCAAGAGATGTTAAGTATTGGGCCGTTTTGAACCTTTGTTTTATGTCCAGATAACTTGTCGGCTCATCGAATATGTATAATTCTGCTTTTTTTAGTGCTGTTGCAGCTATTGCTACTCTTTGCAATTCTCCTCCTGATAGTGTTGTTATGTCTGATGTTAGTACTGATTTCAGGTCTAGCGCGTTAACTGTTTCATCGAACGCTCCTCTCTGATCTACTTTTAGTAATAATTCCTGCACCGCCCCCGGTGCAGTTCTTAGCGTATCTACATGTTGAGGTTTGTATGAAGTTTTTATTTTTCCATCGTGTAATTGTTGAAAGAATTTTTGTGCTTCTGAGCCTTTGAAGTACTCTAATATTTTTGAGTATGATGCCCCCCCAGGACTATTGTACTCTCCCAAGTTTGGTTCTAGTATTCTCGCGAATATTTTTACTGCTGTTGATTTTCCCATTCCATTTCTTCCTAGTATTCCTAGAACTGCTCCGAATCTTGGCGTTGGCAGGTTGTATAATACGAACTTGTTTTGTCCGTACCTATGAATCGGGTTTTCCGTAAGGTGTTCTGGGAGATTTATCATTTGTATAGCGTCGAATGGGCATTTTTGGGCGCATATAGCGCACCCGCTTGTGCATAATTCTTCGTTTATCTTTATTTTTCCGTCGGTGTCTACTTCTTTGCATTTTAATCCTGCTCTGTTTGATGGGCATACCTTCATGCATAAGTATCCTCCGCACCCTTGAGGATTGCATCTTTCTTTGTGGACTATGGCTATACGTTTAGTCATTTTTCTCCCTTTTACAACTCTTTTGATTCATATGTAACTATTTTAGTTCAATGCCATTTAAATGTTTTGGATATGTATATTTACAAACCAGGTATTTATAATTGACAAAATAAGTGTGAAAAAAATCAGTCCATCTTCACAAACTCTGTCTTTGCTTGATTTAAGCTCGTCATACTTACCGTTTTTGTTATTCCATACTGTTTAATGACACGTTTGATAAATGTGTAATACTCGTCGATGTCTTTTGTCCGCAGTTTTATTATGAGTTCGTATTCTCCTGTAATAATGTCAACGCTCTCCACTTCAGAGAATTCTGATATTTTTTGAGCAGTTTCTTCGGGGTTTGAGTATTGTTTCTCGTTGAGGTGTGCGAGGAGGTATGTGCAGTGTCCTTTGTCTATCAATTTGTAGTTGTAGACTGCTTTGTATATTTTGATGATTCCTTCATGTTCGAGTCTTTTGATATTGTAGTGTATCGTGCTTGCAGGTTCCTTCAGTTTTTTTGCAAGTTGTGATATTTGTGGCGTGCAGTTACCAGTAGATAGTAATGCGATGATTTTTGCGCGTATGTCTTTCATAAAGTTGTATAATATTCAAGTTTTTATAAATCTTTTGTTTATTTTTGGAATATTTTACAGATATAATTATAAAGATGGATGTGATTATGAAGCCCATGACAAATACTGCTTGTATTGAGGATGTTGCCGCAGATGTGACAACGTCGGAAGTATTAGATGTTTCTAGTATTATGCTTAGTGAAGAATTGCATCGTTTTGGATTGGTAACGAGGAATGCTGACTTTTTTACGAACCCTGTTGTGTACTGGAGCTGGTTTCAGAGAGCATTAACGATCATTGGAGATATTCCAACAAAGAACAGAATGGACTGTTACAAAATGATACGAGAGAGATTTCACCCGTATGAGTAAGAAAAGAAGCATCATCCTATATACACTTTCATAACTACGAACATGGCCCCCGCGACTATTGGTATTACTAGATTATCATTTATTTTGAATCTTAATATTTCCCATTCTAAGAGTTCTGCTGTGAGCGCTATCGTGCTGGCGATTAATGTTTTCCACCAAGATATCCAGTATAATAGTGCTAGCGTGCAGAGTATTGCGGCAATTATGCTTCCTTCAATATTTTTTACTGGATTTAGAGGTGTTTTTATTTTTCCCCAAAACCGTCCTATGAAATGGTTTAGTGAATCTCCTATAGATAGTATTACTATGCTTGCAGCAGCTATGCCTTTAGGATAGAAATAAACTGTTAATAATATTCCTGACAATAAGTATAGCGCTCCCTTGCCGGGAAGTGTTTTCCTATCTTCCGGCCTGTCAAACATGTCAAGTAATGTTGCTATTATAAGTATCCTTTTATTTCTCGAAATTAATGATGTTCCAAGCCCAACTACCAATAGTGCGAAAAAAATTCTTGGAGAGAATAATTCTTTCCATACTAAGAACGCCGCGCCCATTCCTACCAACAAGTGAAATAATTGTCTTCTCAGCTCTAATGTCAAATATGGACGTAATTGTTCCGGGATCATAACAACTTCAATACTCCTGTTGTTTTGTCTATTTCTTTTTCTTCTGCAGGCCCTATTCCTGCGCACGTTGTTGTTCCTGGAGCTATAGTAGTTCTTCCCGCGTCTGTTATAACTGCAACAACCAGCCCCGCGTCTTTTGCAAATCTTGAGTATTCCAATAACTCTTTTTCATCGTTCACCTTTAGTACTATTTTTGCCATTCCTTCTTTGCGCCACTTTTTTACTGTTTCTGTTTGCGATTGAAGCGTTGCTTCTACGCTTGCGTGGGCTACTTGAGATGCTAGTTTTCCTTTGGGTAATTGCAAATCTTGTCTGACTATTATAACTTGTTTTAACGACATGAAGAACGTCTTTTAGGACATGTTTTTAAATCTGTTGGAAACGTAAAATTTATTATGTGATTTTTCTTTTTTGTTTTTGTACTTCTTTTCTGTAATTATTTATATCGTAAATGACATTTTGCACTACCCCATTTGATATTTGGAAGTACCACGGCAGAACTCTGCCTTTAGGCACACTATGGCAATAATAAGTACTTCTATACGTTTCAATTGCTCTAGGAATTTCTTCTCTTAATCTCACTTTTATTATATTTCCTAACAATTTTGCTAGTGTTACTAAACATTTTCTTTGTGATGATAATCTGCTGTTAAACATTTTTCTTGTAGGTCTAGATTCTCTTGCTTGCTCTATGAACGATTCGAAAACTTTTGTTGGTATTAAATACTCTTTTTCTTTGATCGTTATTCTTGCAGTGAATAATTGTGCAGGAAACAGTTCCATGCCGGGCATCCTTAAAAAATATGGATCTCTTGGGTGTAAATAGTCTCTGCACGGTATAATATCACGTTCAATTGCTTCTAATCGTTTTTGAAATCTTGATTGTTCTAAATCACTACATATTGGCAGAACCCTTCCGCTCCAGCACCCTTTACCTTCTACTAAATAATTCAGTCCTCCTCTTGACGCCTTTATTATTTCTTGCTCCGCGCATTTTAATTCTTCACTTGTTGGATTTTCTCTGCCTTGCCTTTCGCAGTATAATCTTGCTATGTAATTAAAGCTTTCTTCTCTTAGGAATAGCAATCCGTTACATAGTCTTGCGTGCTTTTCTAACCTTCTCACGCCTTCAATTATTGTTTCTAATAATTCTTCTCGCCCCATAATTCTTAAGAAATCGTTGGTTTTATAAATACTTATCTCTTTTTAGCGGTAGTGGATGTTCCGAGGGCTTCGTAATATGGGGGATATTGTTTAAGAGGTGAATATTTTATGAAGCACACATCTAAGCATCATCGTTCTCATCATTCTAAGAATTTGACTCTTAAGAGAAATCTTGGCTTGTTTCAGGCCACTAGCGCTGGTGTTGGTATTATTGTTGGTGCAGGAATTTATGCTTTGATTGGTGTTGCTGCGGGTCTTGCTGGCAACATGGTTTGGCTTTCTTTTTTGATCGCTTCAGTAGTTGCAGCTTTTACTGGTTTGAGTTATGCTGAATTGTCTTCTTTGTTTCCTAAGAGTGACGGCGAGTATTCTTACGTTCACAAGGCATTTTCTTGGAGGGCTCTCGCATTCGTTACCGGCTACCTCGTCATACTTTCTGGGGTTGTTGGCGCCGCCGCCGTTTCTATGGGTTTTGCAGGATATCTTTCGCAGTATCTAGGCATTCCTCTTTTGTATCTAGCTGTTGGCGCCATAATTATTTTTTCAATAATTAATTATATGGGCATCGAGCAGTCTTCAAGAGTTAATATTGTTTGTACTGTTTTGGAGGTTGGCGCTTTAATTCTTGTTATTATTTTCGCTTTGCGCTATATTGGTAGCGTTGACTATTTTTCGACTCCCAGCCTAACTGGTGTTTTTAGCGCGGCTTCACTAATATTTTTTGCGTATACTGGTTTTGAGAGTATTGTTAAGCTTAGCGAGGAGACCAAAAATGCCCGCAGAAATATTCCTTTGGCTCTTATTTTGTCCATCGCCATAACCACCGTTATTTACATGCTTGTTGGTATTACTGCTATTTCTGTTATTGGCTGGGAGACTCTTGCTTCTTCAAGTGCGCCGCTAGCTCTTGTTGCTACCGCTTTGCTTAATAGTTTCGCTGGAGTTTTGCTTTCTATTGTGGCATTATTTTCTACTGGTAACACTATTCTTATTCTTCTTGTTACAACTTCTAGGATGTTGTATGGATTAGGTAAGGATTTGAGATCTTTAAAATTTTTAAGTGTTTTACACAAGTCTAGGAGAACTCCTGTTAATGCTATATTGTTAACCGCTATTATAAGTATGGCCTTCGTCTTTTTTGGCAAGAAGATAGATTTTATTGCTAACATTTCTAATGTTGTTTTATTCATAACTTTTTTCCTTGTTAATATTTCAGTGATACTTTTGCGTTATAATCGTTATTCCAGGGCTAAAAGGCGTTTTACTGTTCCTTTGAATATTGGAATGTTTCCGGTACTTCCAGCTCTTGGAGCTTTATTTTGCGTTTTCATGATTATTAATATAGATTTTTTGACTACAGTTATAGGATTTTTTTTGACTATTGCAGGCTTTGGGTTTTACTGGCTCGTTAAAAAATAGTAAATCTTAAATGTCAGTATTAGTTTCCAGTGTTTATGAAGTTGCCTTTGAATGTTCTGGCGGAAGCAAAAATTTCCGGCCGGCAAAATATTGTTCCTGCAGGTCTTGTTGCCGATTCTTATGCTCTTATATACATGTTAGATCCTGAAAAACAGAGTGTTAAAGAGTATTTTTCTCTAGTCATTATTAACGAGCCTTCTCGGGGCGGTGTTGTTCATTATACTATTATTAATGCTCCTTCGCGCGCTAGCGATTCTGTTGATCCAGGATCTCATCTTGATGGCGTTCTTAAAATGATTTTTGAGACTGGAGCGTTGCAGCTTTCTAAAACCGGTGAGCAGTATGTTTTAAGAGCAGAAAGTAGAGAAGACAGAATTAATGTTCTTCAGGGTTATCTTCAAGGATATATTAAGGCAGCTAAAAATGGTTCTGGGTTGAAGTAACGAATTTCGCTCGCTCGTCGCTATCTCCGCACTAAAGTGCGGAGCTTTGCGCTCCTCGCTTTTGAAGAGCGAACGCTCAAAATCTCTCGGAGAGATTTTGGCGCATCAAAATGTTTTTCATTTTGGTTGATTCGAACTTTGAAACTTCTACATCTCCGTGCTTAAGCACGGAGCTTTCGGGTGTTTCAAAGTAACTTTCTATCTTGTTATTATTTTTGTTGTCTTCTTCACTACTGCTCTTTTTTTTATATATTTCTTTACACCAGTGTTTTATCGACCGATATTGGTATGGTAGTATGATATTGAGTGTTTGATATATCGGTTTGGAGGTGTTGTTGATGAAAAATTATTTTAGGAATGTCGGGGCTGTTGCCGCGTTGTATTCTTCTTTGTCCTTGGGGGGGTGTTTCACTACTCCTAAGGTTGTTGTTGAGGCCCATAAAGGTGCTCATGATGTTACTAGAGGAGATATTTTGGCTTATCCCGAGGAGATGCGTGCCACTGCCAGAGTGCTTATCGAGTCTGCGTTGAGCAGTAATGCTTCTAGTCCTGCGTCTATTTTTTATCAGAGTTTGAAACCTTCCGACAGGGATGAGCTCGTTACTGGTTATCTTAGTTCTTTGGCTCCTGCTGAGCGTTTGAATCTTGTTGGCAGAGCTAGCTTGCGTGATGAATCTTCACTTGATAGGCAGATGAATGCTTTGAGGTTTGTTGAGGATTCTATTGAGTCTTACACTTCTGACACTGGCGTTCCTCGTTCTGATTCGAGGAAGATGGAGAGTGTTGAAGGGTTTGTTTCAGAATGAAAAGTAAGTCATCTAAAAAGAAAATTAAGAATTTGTGGAGGTAGAAAAATGAGCTTGTTAACTAAATGGGTTCGTAATGCGGTTATTGTGACCGCTGTTGGTTTTGGTACGTACACTGCTGCTAATTATTTTAGCAATGGGCGTCTTGGTCAGACTATGGCCGCTGTTAAGGAGGAGACTGGTGGTATTGTTTCTAGGCTTCAGTCTGATAAGCTTAACGCGCAAAGTCTCGCTTCTCAGTATAGGGCGGAACTTGATAATATTGCTGGCAGGCCTTATGTTGTTGTTGAGCAATCTTCGGGCAATTATTTTCTCGCAGAAAATAGTGGCCAGAGATTTTCGATAAATGAACACAAGGGGTTTCCTGTTCTTGATGTTCCTTTGGAGGTTAAGCTCGACGAGATTTATGCCAGACATTCTGAGCAGGATATTAGGCAGGCTAACGTTGTTATTCAGAAGGAGCGTGAGCTTGAGGCCGCGAGGGTTGCTGCTCGTGCCACTCTTGAAAAAGGTGCAGAATAAGAATGAATTTTGGTATTAACAACCTGAAAATTTGAATTTTTTTGGTTCATCGAAATTTTGTGTATTCGTGGTAGCTTTAGCTTTCGCGAATTTTGGAGGTATGATTATGGGAGAGGATAAATTTTATGGTAGTGGAATGTTGGAGGGTCCTAGGCAGGAATCTCCTCCGGCTATTGATTATGCTGCTGCTGATGTTGCAGAAAAAACTTCTGAAAATGATAAGCCTCAAAAAATTTTTGGTCGTACAGTAACTCTTTCTATTGAGGAAACTCTCGCCCCTGTTAAAGGTTCTGAGAGGAAGAAGATTGATTTTAAGGAGGAGCAGTCTCTTATTCAGAGAATTAAGGATGCTTATAACACTGCTGAGCAGAAGGATGCTTTGGAAAGTGCTAGAACTGGTATTATTACTACTTTGAAAAGTTCTTGGTGGTCTAAGATCACTAGTGATGGTTGTAATGTTTCCGAGACTGAGAAGCAGGCATATATTAGTTCTGTTACAGAGCAGGTTGAGGATATGAAGAGGAACAGGGTTAAGCTTCAAGATACTAATAATCGTTTGAATGGAGATCTTGAGCACATAAGTTCCAGTCTTGGTTCTGCTCTACAGGAGAGAAATGGTCTTAGGCAGGAGTATCGTGAGCTTAAAGCAGAGTATGAGAGGGTCGTCGGTGATGCTTTTGCTATTAAAGAAAAGCTTGATGGTTGCACTGATGAGTTGAAGCAGGGAGAGCTTGAGATGCAGCTTCACGAGTTGAAGACTGCTGGTGGAAAGCTTGAAGACCAGCTTACTGAGGATGATGCTAAGGTTAAGCAGTATGCAGTGCTCATTCAAGGGTTTAAAGAAGCTAGAAATGTTTTGAGCAATCAGAAGAACAGAGTTTCTGGCGAGCTTCAATGGATTTCTACTGCGATTGTTGGAATGGATCAGACCAAAAAAGTTCTTGAATACTTTTTTGAGAATACTAGCGGAGAAGTCGGTCTTGGAATGGAATCTGAGAAGAGGAAAAGAGAGATTCGACAACTTCAGGCCAGTATGACCAACTTGATGTCTTTGTATGATAAGTCTGAGAAGTTGGGTGAATCTATTGCCAAGGAGGAGTCTTCTCGCTGGACTTTCAAGAATGATTCTAAACCTCAGGGAATATTTATTCCTGATGATATTAGAAGCATTGCGCAGTCTAAGCTTGGTGTTGGTTCAATAATGGATTTGGACTGATTTGGATGTGAATACCTTTTTGACGCCTCCGATTTTTTTCGGAGGTTTTGTTTTTTATTTTCCTTTTTCAATTTTTTTTTGTTTTTTGTGAAATTGTTAGATTGTTGTTTTTATTATTGGAGGTTTTTTGTATGCCGCAATTGTTGAAAATTCCTCAAATGACTCTTGATAAATATATTAATTTTTCAAGGGGTGCTATACAATTGAAGAACGCTTTTAGGACTTTTCAGCAGCGGGCTAAGGTTACTTATTTTGATAAGAGTGGTTTTGAACAGATTCTTACTAGGCCAAGCAGGAGCGCTGTTGTTGTTGCAGAGGTTTTGGAAAAGACTATTGGTGTTTATTTTACTATTTGTGATACATTGATTAGTAATGGTCATCTTGACAGGAATAATCCTGCTGATATTGAATTTTTGAACATGTTTGCGTTGTATGGCGGCGCGCTTTCTGGTCTTGAGGAGTTGTGTTCTGCTGATGGTTCTATTCAAAGTTCTGGTGTTGCTCAGGTTAGACTGAATTTTCGCGACCCTAATTTTTATGATCAGTTTCTTGATACTTTTCTTGTTGGTATCAGGGAAGATAAAACTGTTAGCAGTGGTGATCGTCTTTTGGCTGTTACTAAGGGTTATCTTGAGAAGACTGTTGAGGCCGTTCTCGAGGGTAAGGATAGGTTTCCAGGGCTTGTTGAAAGGGTTAACGATGTGAATTTGCAGATTGATGGTATTACTCTTCAGGGTTTTGACAGGCGTGATGATAAGGATCGCGCGTTGTTTTCTGTTGATTTTTCTGATCTTGTTGCTGTTGAGAGTGTTGTTGGACAGTTGAAAAAGAATGTTGGTAATTTGTTTGCGTACATTAAGAGTGGTGATAGGAGTTTTGCTAGAAAAGTTTCTAACATTGTTCTTTTGTACGGCCCGTCGGGAACTGGAAAGTCTTCGCTTGTTAACGCTGTTGGCAAGTACATGACTACTTTTTCTGAAACTGTTGGTGTTCCTTTGAAGTTCAGAAAGATTTCTAGTGATTTGAAGAGCAAGTGGATGGGCGAGTCTACTAAGAATTTGAAGGACGCGGTTCAGGAAGTTTCCAGGTATGGCGGTGTCGGATTTTTGTGGACTGATGAGGCCGATATGCTTTTTACTAATGCTGTTGATGGTGATAGTACTGCTGAGAAAGCTTTTCTTTCTGAGGCGATGCAATTGATGGATGGCGTTGAAAAAACTGTTCCTAATTATTTTTGGGTTATGACTACTAATAATGAGAAAAATTTTTATCTTCCTTTAAGGAGAAGGATTAAGGCGCAATATCTCGTCGAGGGTCCTGTTAGAGCTGATGATCACGCGAAACTCTTTTGGATGCTTACTCATGATGTTAGAGAGCAGGGTTTGGTTCAGTATTCTCAGGAGCAGTTGAGGGATGTTGGCTTGTTGTGTGAGTCTTTTGGTTTTCATGGCCGTGAGACTAGTAATCTTGCTAACAGGGTTGTTTCTGAAACTGATACTGTTACTATAACTCCTGAAATTATTACTGGTCATTGTGATGATTTGAATTCTTATGTTGTTCAGAATTCTCGAAGGGTTGGTTTTGATGATATTGTTAGGATTGCGAGGGTGGTGGCTAATGGAAGTTGTTGATTCTAATCATGATAGTAATTCTGGTAGTGATGTTATTAATGTTGCGGGCGAAGTTTCTGGCAGTGATGTTTCTGGTCCTGTTGAATATAATTCTTCTTTTATGAGGAGGAAGCGCGCTCTTGATGACAAAGTTTTGTCTATGGAGAGGGATGGTTTTTTTCTTAGGGTTGATAGAAGCAAATCTATACTTGATGGTTCTGTAGAAAGTTGCGGCGGTATTTCCACGCAGGTTGTTGAAGATTTAAAAAGTTCTTTTTGCGAGTTGCAGAGTTTGGAGTCTTCTTTTGATGATGTTATTCCTTTTATTAGCGGTGCTTCTTCTAATGGTCAGAGGTTTGAGAGATGCATGGCTGGTATTGCTTCTGTTTGTGGCATGGTTCGTCCTTATGTTAAATCTCAAATTAATGAGTATTTCTCTACAGTTCGTAATGTTTTTTCGGAAAGAGTCGGCGATGATCGTGGTGTATCGGCTAATTCTTCTGTTGCGAATAATAGTGCAAATAATATAGTAAACAATCTTGCGTCTATTGACAGGTTTGATTGTGAGGCGGTGCACTTTTTGAAATTAGCTGAATTGTTGGATCTTGAGCATGAGTATTCTGCGTTGAGGGATGTTAGGAGTGTTTTGCATTCTTCTAGAAAAAAGATTTTTGACGATTCCTCGAAAAAAATTCCTGATGTTGATAAGTCTTGGAATTTTTTTAGGGATTATGATTTGAGGATTGTTGGCAATGATTCTGTTTACTCTCTAGAGGTTGTTAAGTCTGGAAGAAGTATTCTTAGGTGGTCTTCTGATAATTCTATTGCTGATGATAGGAAGATTCGTAAAGAAATAATCGCGGACTTGTTGAAGGTTGATGATTCTTTGGATGAGGATGTTCTCGAGAAGAAATTGCTTGACTGTATGGTTAATGTCAGAGGTGTTGTCGATGATTATTTGAAGACTGTTGGGACTGCTGGTCGTTCAGGGAAAAAATTTGTTGTTTCTAATGTTTCATCAAAGGACTCTTATGAGGCTATGAACCTTTTGAAATGTGATGATTTATTGTTTAGGGCCAAGGAGTTGATTGGTGTTAAAGTTGCTGGTGAGGAGCATCTTTCTTTGGCTAATTATGTTGTTTCTATGGGTTCTAAATTTGCTTGCCCTGCTAATATCCCTCAGGGTTTGTTTGTGAGGTCTTTGTCTGGTTCTGGCAAGACTTATGTTTCTAAAACTTCTTTATCTTTGATTCCTGATGATAATGTTTTCAAAATCGTTGATACCACTGATAAGGTTTTAAAGTATCTTCGTGAGGACTTGTGGGGAAAGATTTTTTTTGTTGAGGAGTGGACTAAGCTTTCTGATGGTATAGCAAAAATTTTGAGGCAACTTCTTAGCGGTTCTGGCGATTCTGAAGCGTTGGTTGTTGGAAGAGATGGCGGCTCTTTTAAGACTGAAAGGTTGAGGATGAATGGTACTCCTGCTTTTATTTCTGGAACTGTTTTGAACGAGCTTGAAGACCAGCTTGCTAATAGGTGTTGGCTTGTTTATACCGATATCACTCCTTTGCAGACTCGAAGAATTTTGGAGTTTCAGTCCCGTTATGGTGTTGTTGGAAAAAGGTCTGATGATTTGTTTAATGCCGGCGCGCTTCCTTTTAGGAATGCTTATGGTCTTTTGCAGAGTGTTGGTGTTGTCAACCCTTTTTGTGGTGTTTCTCAATCTTTTCTTGGAGGTGTTGATGTTGCTGATAGACGTCAGGGCCAAAAGCTTGACGGTTTTGTGAAAACTGTTTCTTTGATTAATCAGTTTCAGCGTCAGAGAGTTGATATTTGCGGCGAGGAGTATGCTGTTTCTACTCTTGGCGATTTGTATTCTAGTTTTAGAATTCTGGAGCCCTTTCTCAAATTAAGTTTTTCTAGGATTAGTCATGATGCGCAAACTGCTTATCAGGCTCTGAATAGTTTATGTGTTGATGGTGCTGGCGTTAGCGTTTCTGATTTTAGGAATTGTTCTTTGCTTGATGTTAAAGGTTTGAATCATCAATCTCCTGATAAGGATTTTGTTAGGGAGTGTCTTGATGAGCTTGAAAGGAATGGTTTTGCTTCTAACAGTGACGGTGTTTATTTTCCTGTTAAGCAAAAATTTGATTTGAATGGTTGTGTTATTTCCAGAAGTTTGTTGGAGCGCAATGTTAAGATTGCTTTTGGTGATAATGGTGAATTGTTTGAGATGTGTGGTTTTGTTTATGATAGGTACTCTGGCGGATTTTTGTGGGACTTATACAGAGAGTCTGTTGTGGATCCTATAACTGGTGTTAAAAAAAAATTGTCTTTTGATTGTTCTGATGTTAACAATTTGCGGGTGGTGGTCTCATGACTCCTTTAAACATGCTTGAAAATGCTTTGGGTTTGAAAACATCTCGTGATGTTGTTCCGGCCGGCCCTCCTAAAAATCCTGTTCAGATTTGCCTTCAGCCAATTCTTCTAGTGACATGTCAGAAACCGCCATTCGCAATATCCCTGCTTCAGCTCGGAATAAGAAGGCGGTTTCTGATCATGATCAAGAACCTAACGCCCCGGGCTTTAGCTCAGCGGTTCTTGACATTTCTATGAGGTCCAGTTTTTCTAGGTCTAAGCAGGCTCTTGTTGATGCTCTTGTTAGCGGCAGTATTGATGTTGATTCTATAGAGCAGAGGTCTTCGCGAGCTGTTTCTGAAAGTTCTAAAATTTTGGAGGCTATTATAAATTCTGACCCTTTAGATATTTCCGGCGGTGTTGTTGATTCTTGGAGGCATTCTTTGCAGAGTGTTGTAGTTAATGATTTGGGGTATGTTGATTCTTCTACTCGTGATTTAAGAATTGTTATAGAATCTGCTCTTGGTGTTCCTTTTGAGGTTCGTGAGAAGCTTAAAACTCTTCAGTCCAGCATTAAATCCTGCAATTCTGTTAAGAGAAATCTTCCTAGGTTGAAGAGCGAGGCTGGCAGAGTTATTTCAGAGATGTCTACTTGTTCTTCTGGAACTATTACTGTGTTCCGCAGTGACATATGTCCCTACCCCTTAAAATCTTGAGTTTTTCTTGATTTTAAGGGGTGATTAGTGTATGGACAAAGATATTCTTCGACGTGAATTTTTGAAGTTGAAAATAAAAGGACTTTCTTATGCTGATT
>JACQMS010000001.1 GCA_016203445.1 Candidatus Woesearchaeota archaeon | reverse complement strand
TTCTTCTTGTTCCCCATGTTCTTACTACTACATTTCCTTCAGAGCCTTTGCCTACTGGTACTGACTGGTGCAGTATGTTTGGTGTGTTCATCAATATTTTTTTTAATTTTTCCTCTATTATTTCTCTTTCTTCTTCCAGTTTTTTTACTTTTTCAGGCAGCACTTTTACTTTTTTTAATACTTCGTCTGCGTCTTCGCCCGTTTTTTTTAGCCGGTTTACTTCTAGTGATAACTCGTTTTTTTCGTGTCTTAAAGCATCTAATTCGAACTGTATCTTCCTGTTTTTTTCGTCCAGCGATAAAACTTCGTCGACGTTTTTCAGTGAGTCTTCCATTCCTCTCTTCTTAATATCTGCTCTCACCGCGTCTGCATTTTCTCTTAAAAATTTTATTGATAGCATGATTGCTGGTTATCTTGTTGATGGTATAAAAATCTATTCCTTTGTTTTCACATGTCAAGAACCACTATTCTAAAACCAGTGGCTTGTGGTTCTTGATCATGATCAAAAGTTACAGTGCTTAGCTTAGCAAAAAATACTAGAATTCCTCGTCACTTTTGACATCATTGAGCATTCCTAATTGTAGTGATTGTATGTTTATTATGTTGTTTACGAGCTGGCTTGCGGGTAGGAAAATTTTGTGCCTTGGAGATTTTTTTAATAATTCAATAATACTATCATATGCATCTGCGCATTCTAGTGCGTGCACTGATGACCTTTTCAGCGTGAATGATAGCACTGCGCTTAATAATTTTTCAATCGGCTGATGTATATTTTTGAGTGTGTTTTGAGAATTTTCCTCTATTGACATTTCAACGCATTCTTTCCACGCGTCTCCGGCCTTTTCTAAAGAGTTTGCTATTATTTGCAGTATTGAACTTTCTGAACTTCCTAAATTGTTTTTGTATGAGTATCTCCAGCAGTAGTGGCACATCTTGTTGAGGTTTAAGTCCATTTGTTTTATTGATTCTAGTGTTTCTTTTCCTGGATTGCTGAATGTTTCTGCCAGCATTGTTTTTAGTATCATGAACGCTCTTGAAACAACGTTTTCGTAATTTTTCTCGTCTTTTTCTGAAAAGTCTTGAAATATTGTTGTTGTTTGTGTTTGGCTTGTTATCTCGAATCCTATCATGTCTGATGACAGGTTTTGCAATGGCTTTATTTCTTTTGAAGTATGGCTCACGTGAACTTCGTTAAATCCTTTTAGGTAGTATGCTAGAACTATTCTTCTTAGTAGTCTTCCGCAATTTTTTGCTTCTATGAATGCTTTTTTCATTTTCGGTTTTGCATCGCCTGTTTGAACTATTAATCCTTGAGATGTTTCTGTTACTGTTAATTCTCTGCCTTTTGTTACTCCGTGCTCTAATGCCCATGAGTATGGGATGCTTACGAGCAGTGTTCTTCCTCCAAGCTGTATTGCACGTCTTTTCATTGTGTACTTTTACATCTCCACGCTTTGGCTAAAATATTGGTTGTGTTTCGATCTATCTTTTTGATTTACTCTTGTTCTTAGCTGATTACTATATAAAACTTTTTAGAGTATATATTCTGAGGATAATATATATAGTATATGCGTAGAAAATATATTCTTTAATTATTAAAACCGCAGAACATCCGCCAAAAGCGGAAAGAGGTGGTAAAAATGTTTAAGATTAAAGATTTGCAGTTGCTCGCGTGCTTGCGTGAGAATTCTAGGCAGAGGTTGACGAAGATTAGCAGGAGGACTCAATTGCCTGTTTCCACAATTTTTGACAAGATTAGCAGTTATAAAAATTTTGCCAGATTTACTACTATAGTAAATTTTGCAACTATTGGCTATACCACGAAGGTTCATTTGTTGCTTAAGGCAGGCAAGGATGATAAGGACAGGCTTGAAAAGTATTTGGAGAATAGTGAAAATATTAATTCTCTTTACAGAATTAATAATGGTTTTGATTACATGGCCGAGGGAATTTTTAAAACTATTAGGGATGTTGAAGAATTTCTTGATTGCATAGAGGGGTCTTTCAATATTAAGGACAAAGAAATGCATTATGTTATTGATGATATCAAGAGGGAGTCTTTTCTTTCCAGGCCTGACATCGTTGTAGCGCCATAATTTTTGGTGTAGTAACATTTAAATACCTGAGTGTTAAAACGGCTTCGTTAAGAGAGGTGCTTCTATGCATAAAAGGGCTCAAGGAATATCTATTAATGTTATCGTTATAGCCGCTCTAGCAATTCTTGTTCTTGTAGTCTTGTCATTTATTTTTCTTGGACAGGCTCGTAGAACTAGCACTGAGACCAATTCTTGTGCTAATAATGGCGGTGTTTGTGTTGTCAGGGCTGCTGGAGAGTCTTCTGAACAATCTTGTGGTGATAGGAGAGTTCTTGACTCTTACTCTTGTAAGGATTCTGGCGAGACTTGTTGTCTTGATATAGGTTGATTATGGTAAAGGCTCAAGGGTTGAGTATTAATACTGTTATTCTTATAGCTTTGGGAGTTCTTGTTCTTATAATTTTGGCTTTTGTTGTTGGAGGAAAATTTAAGGATTTGGGTACTACTACTTCTCAGTGCGACGGACGGTGTGTTGTGGATAAGGGTGATTGTTCTCCGGATATTCCTATACCTATGAGTTCTTGCGTTGAGGACGGCCAAAAAATTGATGGCGCGCAGTGGTGTTGTAAACCTTTATGATGTCTAAAAAATCTCAGGGGTTGAGCATTAACACTATAATTCTCATACTTCTCGGGCTCATCATTTTTTCTATTCTTATTTACATTTTTTATAATACTTCTAAGAATTATAATTCTGTGACTGATGGCGCTCCCGGGCAATTGAAGGACAGTCTTTGTAGTAGTTTTGGCAGGTGTCTTCCTGATGGCGGTATAGCTCCTTATATTATTCCTGTGGCTCCAGAGCCTCAGGGTGGCTGGATTGATTGTTCTCCTCCCAAGAAGTGTTATAGTTAATTTGTTGTATTAGTAAGCGACAAAAGTAACTCATAGAATAAATCGCTTACTAATATACG
>JACQMS010000017.1 GCA_016203445.1 Candidatus Woesearchaeota archaeon | reverse complement strand
GTTTTAATGATATACACCGATCTTTCAATTGTTTTATTGCTTCAGTTTCCTTTCTTGCATTTCCTTCAAAAATAAACAATGTTCTCCCTCTCTGAGCAATGTTATCAACTTCTAGATAATGCGGTTCTGCTGTTTGTGGTGATGCAAAAGAATTAAGAGTACACGTCGATGAAAAAATAGATGAGCTGATGTTTTGGAACAGAAACGATTAAAAACCTTTAGTATTAGGAACGAGTAAAAGAGGCAAAAAGTGAAAAATAAACTGTTTTATGCAGGAATAATACTGGTAATTCTATTACTATTTTATGCATACACATCACTGCAAAAACCAACACCATTTTATGGTGCGTTAAAATTCGAAGTTTCATGCAGTGATGATGATTCATGCATAAACGGCGCTTGCAATCAAGAATTAAAATTGTGCTACCAGGAACAAGAATGTGATTTAATAGAAGGAAACGGCGACGCTAACAATATAGATATACTGTTCATATCGGAAGGAACGAAAATAAATGATGCAGTAAAAAATGTAAATGCGATAATAGGCAACGGGAACAGTCAAGGACTTTTCAGCACAACTCCATTCAAAGAAAATAAGAAAAAGTTCAACGTGTGGCTCACAACAGCAATAAAAACTAGCAATCCCCCGGATAGAAAAACAACAAAAATAACTGCATCAAAATGCCCTCAGACAGACAAAACTATAACTCTTAGCAAAGAAAAATTTCGAAGCTACTGCTACTTTTCAGGAGACTGCTACTTAAGTATCGGAAAATATCCTGAAGAGCAATGGGGTAAATTGTTCCTGCACGAATTCGGCCACGGATTTGCGGGATTAGCTGACGAGTATGTAGAACCAGAACTGGGTGATAAGCCAAGAATTCCTAATTGTGCGCCGGATGAGAAAACGGCCGAAGAATGGTGGGGTAAAGATTCAAAAAAATATTCTGGATGCAGTTACACAGAGGATAATTACAGAGCAACAAAAAGCTCAATAATGAGGTCGCACTTAACTCAGACAGAGTACGGGCTTGTAAACGAAGAATACCTGAAAAAAACTATACAAATATATGATAACACAACCAGCGGAACTGGAGAGCAGAGGCTGGTTCAAGCAATACTAATTGAAAGAAACGAATCTGAAACTAAAATTATAGATTTAGGATTAAGAAAGGGTAATCTGCCGCAGCAAACAAAAGGCGAAACATTAATACTGCTAAAAGACGGCGATGCGACATTGTATGAATCGAGAGCTGAAATGACAACTGAACACTGGTACGAAGAAAAAGGCAAGTATCTTGACGCAGACAATATTGAAGAACGAGTTCCAGACGCTGGAATACGCTACAATTTTACAACTGCTTACGAAATAATATTTTTACCGTACACATCAAGAGCTACAAGCATTGAAGTGGTTGAATCAGGAAGAATTTTGAACAAAGTAAACATTTCAGAATACAACAAGTGCAATAATGTATGCGAGGCACAAGAGCAATGCACTAAAGACTGTTCTATAAATTTGTGCACTGAAAAACAAAAAGAGTTTCTAGAAATACCAGTATTACTGAATTCGCAAAATGTTCACATAAACAGCGATGAAGAAGGATTTTTAGTTATCGAAGAAAAAAATGGGTTGTTTGTAGAAACAAAAATTTAAAAAGGACGCAAAAATCATACATTTATGTGGGACAAGTATTCTGCGATGGCATTAGTTATAGGGTTAGGAATATCATCGCCGGCATGCACAGAAAATGGCGGTAAAATAAGACCTAAAAATTCAGAAAGCGGTGAAAACTCTGAATTAGAAATATTGTTCCAAGAGTTTCAAGAAGCCCATAATATCACTGGAGTAGAAGGCTTAGATGCAAGAGCGAGAGCATACAGACATTTTGGCGATTATTACGCGGAACAAGGAAGATATGATGACGCAAAAAATTCTTACGTGCAAAGCATTAAAATAGGTGGAGAAAACTCCGACGCGTATGCAGGGCTTGCAAGAATAGAGTATTTGAAAGGCGACAAGACTTATTCAAAACAATTATGCAAAAAAGCATTGGAGATAGATGAAGAAAATGACGCGGCACTTGAATTACTGCAAAAAATTAAAAACGGCAACAGAAGATGATCAGCTCTTTCTCAACTTCGCAATAAAAAAACCCTCAGTACCATTATCCTGGGGCCAAATACGCAAACAATTATTCACTCGATGATCAAAATTTTCGCCCTGAAAAGAGACAATAGCCGGAGAAGACTTTACGGGCAAAGAAATTTTTTCAATACTAACACCGTCAAGATTTTTCCGCGCGAAATTAATAACTCCTTCATCCTCAACAGGGTCAACACTGCAGGTAGAATAAACAAGAGTTCCACCAGACTTAAGAAGTCCCCAAGAATGAGAAAGAAGCATTTTCTGAAGTCTAGACAGTCTGTCGACAATTCCGGGATTCCATGTTAGAACCGTGCGCGGGCTCTTCATTATTGTACCGCTGCCGCTGCAAGGTGCGTCAAGAAGAATTTTGTCAAACTCTCCGGACATTTTATCACCTCTCATATTAGTAAGAATACAATTCAAAACACCCATACGCTGCATATTAGTACCAAGAGCGGTAAGCCTGTCATCACCAGAATCATTAGCAACAAGAACTCCAGAATTATTCATGAACATCGCAATCTGAGAAGCTTTGCTTCCAGGAGACGCGCACAAGTCAAGAATTCTATCACCGGGCTTAGGATCGAGAACTATTGGAGGAATCATAGAAGAAGCGTCCTGAATATAAATATACCCGAGAGAGTGCTCAACAGAATTGCCCAGCGCGGTATCAGAAAAATTTTCAAACCAAAAACCTTCACTACACCAAGGAACAGGTTCGAGCTTTAGAAATGATAATCTTTTTATGCAGTCACTAACAGAAATTTTCAGAGTGTTAATACGCAAAGACTTCCTGGGGTGAGAAGAACACGCTTTTGCAAAAGAATCAAAATTGGTAATGCTAGAAAACCTGTCAATGAAAGACTGCTTAAACTTAAGTTCGGACATAAAGAGTGTTAGACGTGCGGTGTTTTAAGGCTTTCGAGAATATAAATATTTATATAGCATCCATAGTTATTATATAACTCATGGAAACAACAACAGTGCAAATTTACAAAAGGACGTTGGAGCGTTTAAGACTCTTTAAACAGTATCCCAGACAATCGTATGATGAACTTTTGAATAGTGTTTTTGATACTCTTGAAGAAGAACCACTCACTTCAGAAGAGATTCAAGAAATAAGAAAGGGACTGGATGACTTAAAACATGGTCGTTTCAAATCAATAGAGGTTATAGCAAAAGAACGTGGAATGCGTCTCAAGTGATACTATGTATTCTCTTTACATAATGAAGACCGCAGAAAAGTTTCTTGACAAACTTGACAAATCAGAAGAAGAGTTATAGCAAAGGACATTAATTTTCGTATCTTTATCTTTGCTATATCTGTTGGAATTTGTTCTCAAAACATACAAATATCAAATTCAGACAGTATAATACTCCAAAAATTACGGTCTATACGAGAAAATCCTTTTCACTATTTGAAAAGACTTCAAGGAGAAAAACTTTGGAGACTTCGTATTTCTGATTACCGAGTGATAATCGACGTTGTTGTTTCCATAAATTCTATTTTTGTAGTACGAATAGGGAACAGAAAAAATGTTTATGATTAAGTCTTCTTGCTAACATACACGCCATCATTTTTATAACCAAGATTTCTGTAATACTCTTTAACACCAATGCCAGAAATAACTAAAAGTTTTTTCACATCAAAATCTTCAGAAGCAACTCTTTCGGCCTCTCCAAGAAGTTTTTTGCCAAGACCGATATGCTGAGCGCTACCAGACTTTTTACTGCCTATAGGAACTGCAGAACCATAAACGTGGATCTCACGAATGCCTGCACTATCTTTAGTGATCTCCGGGCGAAAAGGCTTGAAGGGAATTCTAAGACGGCAAAAACCAAGAAGCATATCATGCTTTTTATCAACAGCCTGCAAAAATATTTCAGTACCGCCAGAAGCTTCATATTTAGTACTCTTCAAAGATATATCATTTATAGAAAAGTCAGCAAAATTTTTACTGCGAGGCTCTCTGCAACGAATACACTTACAAAAAACATTTTTCTCTCTCAACAAGTCAGAAACGTACTGGCGAAGATTAGTCTTATCAACACCAGCAACAGTTCTATAAGTAGGAATATCTCTCTGAATCCTCATAACTCGGCACCACTCAGGAATAAACTTTTTACCCTCAACAATAATATTAGCTGCTTTTTCACGAGTAATAGGAACAAATTTTTTCTTTTTCCACAACTCATACAAAGGAGTTCCATTCAAAACCATGCAAGGATATATTTTTAGCGCATCAGGCATAAAATCAGGATTAGAAAACAATTCCTCAAAATCAGAAATATCTCTATCACTAGTAGTACCAGGAAGGCCCGGCATCATGTGAAAACAAGTCTTCAAAAAAGAATCCTTCAACAAACTTTGAGCCTTAACGGTATCAGAAAGAGAGTGCCCCCTGTTAGTCCTCCTCAAAATATCATCACTCAACGCCTGAACACCAAGCTCAACTCTAGTAGTACCAATACTAAGCATTTGATTTATGTGAGGCTGAAAACACCAATCGGGCTTTGTCTCAACACACAAAGCAACGCAACGAACACTGGCAGTCTCATTACGAATTTTTTCTTTTGCAATATCAGAATTTCCACGCAAACCAGCAATCTTTACCTGAACATTTTTTACGCGCGCAATATCCTTAACACTTCCCGGAAGTTCGAAAAAACTTTTAAATTTAGAAAAATTAACACTCCCGCCATGAAGAAACAAATCTCCAAAATCAGTCATGCCCTTCAAAGCGTGAGCGACAAAATCCTCCTGATACTCCTTGGCATAAGAAGGAAAAGTACCCCCCATAACAATTAATTCAACTTTATCAGGGTAATGGCCTGAAGCAACATACTGCTCCAAACGATTCCAAACCTGCATATAAGAATCATAAAAATTCCTAGAAGCCCTCAAAGAAGCGGGCTCTTTACCAGTGTATGATTGAGGAACATCACCAAAAATGCTCCCGGGACCACCAGGACAAAAAATACAGCGGCCATGAGGACAGCCAAGAGGAGCAGTCATAACAGCTATCACTGCAACACCAGAAGAAAGACGCGAAGGCTTAGAAACAATATTCACGCTGTCATGAATATTCAACAAAATATCAGAATCACGAGGAACAGATTCTAATTTGTACTTATCACTAAGCTTATTCTTAAGCCTGTAAATATCCGTCTTGGACAAATTTTTGTTCTTCAAAGCTGAAGAAATCTCGGAATAAAAAGACATGTAAAGGTTTTATGATGCTTGTTTAAAAGTGTTGTTGTTATGATTTCTTTGTTGCATAATCACCGGTTTCAACTTCTACTTTTCTCTTTAGTTTTAAATACAAAATAACGATAAAAATTATTATTATCGGAGAAAGAAAAATACTAAGACCAAACTTTATTCCAAAAAGCCCAAAGATGTAATATGTAATCCCTAAAATAATTACTCCTGTGCTACTTCCAACAAATCCTACACTTAAATCTTCAGATTCAGGAATTATTGTTTTGAAAACAAAAATTCCTGGAGCAAATACGAAGACCGCCAATTTTATTCCTGCAAAAATGGCTGACAAAAAACCTTCTTTTAGGAACAACAGGACAAACAGAATAATTGTCAAAGACAAAGTCCACAAAAGTGGGCGTTTGATGCTATAAAAGAAATCTCTCAGCAAAAATCATCACCCCTCTTCAGCAGAACAACATCTTCGACATTGTAAACGAGAGTAAAAGACTTAAAAACTTCCTGTGATTGAATATAATTAATATACTTCTCATCATTTATATACTGTATTAAAACATAATCAAAAGTGCACCAGTTTACCAATCTCTCTGAGCACTCCTCAACAGGTTTTACAGGGACATAAGAAAACCAATTTCTATTCATAGAAGGAACCTGGCAGAACGCGATAGTTGGGACATTTTCAATAGGCGTTCCATTTTCTATAGATTTAAACAAAACATTCCTAAAAGATTCCTGAACAGGAAAACGACTTTTTCTATCAATACCAAGAATTGATGCTGCCTGAGACCCGCCTATAGGATCAATGACTAGTATAGTGCTATTTTTAGGAGTATTATCATTGATATAATTATAAGCACTCCACATTCTATCGCTGATAATGCTTCCCGGTCCACTAGATGAGGCCATTATTGGTGAAGAAATAATCCATAAAAGAAAAATAGTAACCACCACTGAAAAAATGCTCGTTCTTGCCGACTTGAAATTTACAGAAGAATTTTTCAACAAATTATTTAACACACCAATAATAATTGAAAGTGATACTACCACAATAATTCCGAAAAGGACCGGCCATAAAAATCTCAAGTGCCTCCCGCGCTCAAGAATTCCAAAACTTGGAAGAAGAGTCAGAGAAACGATAGTTACTGAAAGAAGCATCCAAGATTCCCTTTTTTTCAAAAGAGGAAGAGATACAATACAGATTAAAAATGCGGTCAGGAAAAACCATCTCAGTGGGAGCTGTTCAAAAGATATGTTAGCGCCATAAGAATTATACCCTTCAAACAAGTGTTTTGCTATCGTAGAAAAAAGACCTGCATCGCCCGCTCTTGAAGACACGAAATCCAAAATGTAATTTGTTGAAAAGAGTATTGATGTTATAAAAAATAATGCAATCGATTTAATAATGTTTACGCGTCCATTCAGCTGGCTGACAATGCTGACGACAATAAGAACAAGAAATAAAAAAGGATAAAAAGGATATGAAAGAATGCTTGCAGAAAGAAAAATACCTGTAATAACTGCGATGCCCGGAGAAAAATTCTTAGACAAATAGTACATGCCCGCAATCAAAATAACCAGTGCGGAAGTCTGCCTCCAAAAACCCCACGTGTAAGAAACTTGATAAGGAAATACTGCAATATAAAATGTGAAAGGAAGAAATAATGGAGCAAGAATTGTGTGCTCTGAAAGAAATGCTGCAACAATAAGAATTACACTAATTATGATAAGAATTGTTGAAAATTGTATAGCATCATAACTTTCAATCACTAAAAGCGTTCCAATACCTGAAGCCAAATTAATAAAAAATGGAGGCTCGGCAGGATCATAATGCTCGAAGCGCTGATAAACTAACGCAGGAGGCTGTTCATTGTACACTCCAATGTTAATAGAATGCCTGACAACAGATTCTAGCCAGTAGGCATCATTAGCAAGAAAACCCCGAGGACTGGAATGATTAATTGCTCCCTGAAAAATAAGAGGGTTAATGATTTGAAGAAGCAGGTAAACAGTTAATAAAGTCAATATAGAAACTCCGTATTTTTCACAAAAAATAGTTATGCTTTCCAAAAACCCCATAATCAGACAATTACACTATACAGATATAAGTATTTCTATTATTCAATAGCATTCTTAACTCTCCAATCTTTGTTTTTCGTAAATATTCTTCTAATGCCGACACCAGTGGTTTTTATCAAAAAAGGTAAAGAGTTGCTAAAAAACTTGAATTTTGTGGTGCCATACTTTCTTTCAGAAAACTCTACAGGTATAGACGCTATACTGTATCCTTTAGTGTGAGCCCTGTATAACATTTCTAAAAGCATAACGTTATCCTGCTCAACAGTAGAAATACTTTTCCAAATTTCCTTTCTAAACGCACGAAAATTTAGAGTAAAATCATTAATTGGAATTCCTAGAAGCAATCTGATATAAACGTTGCCAAAACGGCTTACTAAAGACTGCAATAACTTTCTAAAACTCCTCTTTTCATAAACAGAACCTTTGGAGTACTTGCTTCCAACAACAATGTCAAATCCACAATTCAGCTTATCCAACAATTTCAACATATCACTAGGATTAAGAGACATATCTGCATCAGAAGAAATAATGATATCTCCATTAGCAGAATTGTATCCCTCAGCAATAGCCCCTCCAATACCTTTTTTTTCACTTCTCGTTATAAGCCTGATAAATTTATTCTTATTATTAAATAAAGATAATCCGCAGATAAACTCCGCAGTGCCGTCAGGCGAGTTATCATCAACAATTATAATTTCAATATCTCTGCCTTTGAAAACATTGCATATTATAGGTATTAATAATTTGAGATTCTCGCACTCGTTGAAAGTTGGCAGAACAATGCTTATCATATTCAGCAAGTATCCACGCAACATTTAAAAAGAATGCTGAAACAAGGCTTTCAAAGAGGTAAAAAATGCCTATAGATTACCCCGTTATCGATGAGTCAAGGCTTAAGCTATTAGGTTTTCTGGAAAAATATCTGCCAGGAGTAACTGCTTTTTTCACGATAGCGAGCATAATATCAATAATTCACATAATTCACAAAGTTAGAAAAAGAGAATTTGAATTCAATCATCTGACAAAAGTCGAGATTTCTGTAATAGCGATTACTTCTTACATGATATCGGGAAGTATAATATCGCTGCCAATAGTAGTAGGGTTTTTCTACATTATATACTTTTTCTTCGAGAAGTGGCTGCTAAAAAAATCAGAACAATTATCACGCGGTGAAACATCAGTTGAACAGGCTACGAATCCAAATTATCAGGAAGCGCGCACAGAAGTCACAACAGTACAATCAATAGAATCACAAGTTCCCCAAAGCGAAAAAGAGGCAGTTCACGAAATATTGGACGTTCAAGACGCGCAAATGCACCTAGATGCAGCTGTTGGAGGAATAATAGAACAAGGACTGTTAACAGAGCAGGCAATACAAGAAGATGTTGACTGGGAAAAACAGTTGGATGCAGAATTAAATTATTTAACATCAATAGAACAACAATTGGGAGGAGCTCAAACATTAGAGCAGTTGGAACAGCAGGGAAAAAGCATACTATTGCAGGTAACTCAGCAATTAATAAAAGTATTCCAGCAAATAGGCCAAGAATTAAATAGCCACGAGAAAAAAATAGAGTCATTATTGAACAAAGAATTACTTCTTTTCAAA
The DNA here is from genome assembly GCA_016203445.1 of Candidatus Woesearchaeota archaeon. Taxonomy (GTDB): domain Archaea; phylum Nanobdellota; class Nanobdellia; order Woesearchaeales; family ARS49; genus JACQMS01. Next base: position 13,436 of record JACQMS010000017.1, on the reverse strand, counting down.
GAAGAAGAAAATGCTCTAGACAAAACATCAGAACTGCTAAAATATGATTTTTCAAGAATTTATCATCTAGGAAGCACAGGAAAAAACTTGCTCAAAAATATAACCTCGCTTATAAACGCAAAAAATGGCGAGATAAAAAAACTGGCAAAAGATGAAAAGAATGCCCCGCTAATAGCAACACTTCAAGGAGAAATAGCACAGCTGAAAGATGTTTATAAAATAATATCCGAGCAACAATCAGTACTGCAAAGCAAGATAGCAGAAACCGTGAAAACGTTGCGCGAAGCTCAAATGCAGGCATCAACAACCAAAGGACAGTTCACTAACTTAAGACAGCAGGAAACAAAAGTTATAGAATCACATTTAAACCTAGAAAAAGAAGCTGAAAGTATACAATCAAGCACCGAACAATCCGCAAAAAGATTAAGTGATGCAAAAGAAGGAATATCAACAACAATAATAGTTGAGCAAGAAAAAACGATAGGAACAGTTATGGTTCATGTAGAAAAAGTCAGTGAAACAGAAGAAAAAACTTGGGCTGAATTGTTAAACATGCACGGAACACAAATAATATCTCTTGAAGGAATGAGCGCACTGCAACAATTATTATCAAAAACAGAAGTGTTATTCACAGATGCAATTGCATCATTAGAAGTTATACAAAAAGGTGAAGTACTGCTTGGAGGATTCTCTGGAGCAAAAATTAGCTCGGACAACAAAAACAATTCAGAATACGTAACTGCCCTGAAAAATATAACTGGCAGAGCAAACAGTATACATTTAGAACAAATAAAGAGAGCAATCTCTACAATTCAAGAAGCTAAACAAAAATTAGAACAACACGTCTCAACAAACATGCCTAAACAAAGAGATATGCTAAAAAGAAAAGATGAATCATTGAGAGCATTAATATTAAGAGTTGCAAGAGTTTACGAAAGGAAAACTGCAGAAATGGCGCAAAAATTAGGGCAACAAGCACAGCAAGCAAATCAAGGAATGACAAGAGCAGCTTAAGCATAACGAAAAAGTATAACAAGACAAAAAAAAATAAACTTTTTTACGACTACTTCTTGGCGGCAGGCTTTGCAGAAGCACCCGCGGCTGGAGCCTTACCACCAGTGGCTCCAGGAACTGTTGCGGCGGCAGCCTCAGCAGGCAACACTTCCTCAATAATAGACATAGGAACTTTAAGCTCCAACAATCTTGCCTTTATCTGGCCTCTAGGCTTTCCAACCATGCTCTCAACAACCTGTTTAGCAGTAATCAAGAATTGAGCCTTTCTTTTCTCTAGCTCTGCTTGCAACAACTTTTTCTCTTCTTCCAACTTTTTAAGTTCTTCAGCAGATAACTCGGTTTTACCAGAAAGAATTTTTTGCTTCCACTCACCAGCGTTAACCTTAGCGATAGCATCCCTGGCCTGCAAACCCTCAACAAGAACACCCATGCTGTCGCAAGTGCCCATAATCTCTTTAACCTTAGAGAACAAATTTTTTCCGAGAAGGTCATCATTCTTCATCTTAGCAATCTTGATTACCTGTTCTATACGAATATCTGCGATCTTGTCAGCCAAAGGATTTCCAGAACCTTTCTCTACACCAGCTTCCTTCTTAATAAGAGCTGAAGCTGGAGGAGTACCAACGCTAACTGTGAAAGACTTATCATCAGCAACAACAATTTTTATAGGAACTTGCATTCCCTTAAAATCAGCAGTTTTTTTGTTAATCTCAGAAATGACCTGACCAATATTAATACCCAAAGGACCAAGAGCTGGACCTAAAGGGGGAGCCGCAGTAGCCTTACCACCTTCAACCATCGCTTCAACAGTCTGAGTCATACAAAAATGGAAAAAGAGGCTGTTTAAAAATGTAACGAAATTCCTGCTTCGAATAATGTAAAAATTGTAAAAGAAATAAAAATATTTTCAGAGATAGAACTATTTCTCATTATCACCAGTGGACGCTTCATCACGACGTATAACCTTAACAGCATCCATCTTAACAGTGATAGGTATAGGAACCGCGGCATCTAACAATTCAACAACAACTTCCTCTTTAGTCTTGTCAACACGAGTAATCTTAGCGCTAGACCTTCTGAATGGGCCCGCGATTATTTCAACAATATCATTCTTCTGAATGTTAACTTCCATCTTAGCCTGCTCAAGCATATGTTCAATCTCGCGATACTCAATCTCGTTAGGAAGAATTCCTCGAGCGTAAGGAACACCTGTAGCCGCGGCCTCAGCGCTCTGCCTGTCAGAAGCTTCAACAAAAATATACCCTCGCATACCGTGAGGTCTGACAATTGAGAAAACATCCAGCTTCTTTTTTTTAGCGTGAGAACTAAGAAAGTCGACAACTTGATCTTCTCTATTCGCAGCTGTCCTCAAAGCAAAAATATGAGAACTAGTCTGAGCAGGATCACTCATGATTCACCGAAGGAAATAGCAGGGTTTTTAAACATATCGAAAATTCCAATATTATGGCATTGCAAAAAAATGATGTTATAGAATTTTCATACACTGGAAGGTTCAAAACAGGAGAATTATTCGACACTACTGATGAAGAATTGGCGAAAAAAGAAAATCTTTGGAACTCAGAAATGAAGTACGGAACAAAAATGTGCATTCTAGGAAAAGAAACATTCCTAAAAGGATTGGAAGAATCACTAATAGGAAAAGAATTAGGAGCTCACAAAATAGAACTAGAAGCGAAAAAAGCGTTCGGAGTTCCAGACGCAAAACTAAGACAACTGGTTCCTACAGGGCAGTTCACAAAACAAAACATAAGACCAAGGCCTGGACTTCAAGTAAATATTGATGGAGCTATAGGAGTTGTGAGAACAGTAAGTGGTGGAAGAACACTGATAGATTTCAACCATCCTTTTGCTGGAAAAGATGTTGTTTACGATGTTGAAGTAAAAAAAGTTATAACTGGAGCTAAAGAAAAAGCTGAAGCATTTTTATCAATAATAGGAATGGAAGCGACAGCACAATTAGAAGGTGATTCTATAGTTATAAAAACGAAAAAGAATTTAGGAAAAGAAGGTGAAGAATTCATAAAAAATGAGATTAAAGAGTTGACAGGAAAAAGCGCAAACATAAATGTTGAGAAAGAAGAAAAAGAAAAGCAAGTCACTGCATAAAACACGCAAAAGAAAAAAGATGTCTATTACTTCACAATAATCTTTATATAGAACTCTCTAATACAAACATTTGAGACACAACAAAAAAATATAGAGGTGAAAAAATGGAGGGGGCAGCATTGCAGCAGGATTGGAAGCAAACAATAGTCACAGCCCAGCAAGCAAAAACGGGAAGCCACATACAACAATCACCAAAAGTTGTAAGCATAAGAAACGTAAACGAAGCTGACAAAGAATTAGAAGAATTATTATCAAGACAGAGAACGACTATAAAAGTGATAGGCTGCGGTGGAGGAGGTAACAACACGATAAACAGGATAACAGAAGTTGGAGTGTTCGGAGCGGAAAGCATAGCAGTAAACACTGACGCCCAAGACTTGTTATATACTAATGCAGACAAAAAAATATTGATAGGCAGAGAATCAACAAAAGGATTGGGAGCAGGATCCGACCCTAGAATAGGAGAGCTCGCGGCTAAAGAAACAGAACATGAAATAAAACAAGCACTGCAAAACTCTGACATGGTATTCATAACTTGCGGTCTCGGTGGAGGAACGGGCACTGGAAGCGCGCCATTCATAGCAGAACTATCAAAAAAGCAAGGAGCATTAACAGTAGCGGTAGTGACAATGCCTTTCACGATGGAGGGCAATAGAAGGTACGAAAATGCGGTTCAAGGGCTGCAAAAATTAGAAAAAAATGTTGACACTCTAATAGTAATACCTAATGACAAACTGATAGAATTAACTCCGGACTTGCCGATACACACCGCGTTCAAAGTTGCTGATGAAATATTAACAAATTCAGTCAAAGGAATAGCAGAGTTAGTCACAAGAACTGGATTGGTAAACTTGGACTTCGCAGACATAAGAGCAGTAATGCGCGACGGAGGAGTATCACTAATAGGAGTTGGAGAAAGCGATAGCGAGAATAGATCGCTGGAAGCTGTAGAAAAAGCGATAAATAACCCATTACTAAATGTTGATATAACAGGAGCTGGAGGAGCGCTGATTAATATTGCAGGGAGCAAAACATTAACATTATCAGAAGCAAAAAAAGTGGTAGAATCAATAAGTTCTAGACTATCGCCAGACGCAAGAATAATATGGGGAGCACAAATATATGAAGATTTAGGAGATCTGCTAAGAGTAGTACTAATAGTTACAGGAGTAAGATCCGCACAAATATATGGTAAAGGAAGAACAATAACTGGAGAAAAAAAGAAAAACATAGAGGAGGATTTGGGAATTGAGTTCGTTGATTAATCTTGGAATGACGGACGTAAATGCTACAATTAGAACCTAAAAAATTTGGAGGAGAAAAAATGGCCGGAAAAGTTTTGAACGTAACGGTTGGTGAAGCGTACAGTATTATTTCCGGAGGACTCGGAGATATTTTGGATGCCGAAAAATATATTCCCATCTCGTTACAAAAATGTTTACAACCACAAAATGTTCCCGGAGTAAGAAATCTTTATGTTATGATAGACACAGTGGCATCTATGCTTCTTAAGGGGTCTCAGCCGTTTGATGCTAGTTTTGTGATAACTTGCAATTGGGAGAATGCGGAGGACGTGGCAATATCTGCAATAGAAAAATTGGTAGAACTAGGAGATGTTAAAATGTCAGAGGTCGGATTTCATAGAGAAAGATTCAGGATAATAATTGCATCGCCAGCAAATATTGAGACAAAAACCAGAATAGAAAATCTTGCAAAAAGTTCTGAATCAATATTCTGGACCGCTCCCGCAGTGTACGGACTCATGCAAATGTATCTGGTTCCTGCCAAGAGTTAACCCCGCAAAAAAATAGTTTTATAAATCAACTACGTTACTTTCATGCCATGTTCGAACAACCTCAAGATTTAACGTGGAAACAAAAACTAGCGCACTTCTACAAAGAATGCAAGAGAGTGCTGTCAGTAACAAGAAAGCCGGACCAGAAAGAGTATACAACAATAGTAAAAATATCTGGAGCAGGAATACTACTAATAGGATTTATAGGATTTGTTATATACGCTATAAAAGAATTATTGTTTTAACTAATCAATTTCCGATATTTATATATGGACCTGTGGTGAACGCATGAGCGTCAAACAAAAAATAATAGAAAAACATGAAAGAAAAAAAATAGCTATAGAAGAGATAGCTGAACTGTTCAAAAAAGCAGAAAACGCATCACAGGTAATGGCCGACCGGTGTGTGCTAAAAGCACAAAAAATGGCTCAAAGAGCAAATATAAGATTAACCAGAGAGTTCAAAAGAAAGTACTGCAAACATTGCAATTCACATATAAAAACTGGAACTAGCGCAAGAATAAGAACACGTAACGGAATGCTGATAATATACTGCTACAAATGCAAAAAGTTCACAAAACAAGCATTAAAAGAGAAACTGCAAAACAAAAGATAGTAATAGACGAGAAACAAACCAAACATTTATAAAGAAAACTATGACAGTTTGGACTGTAAAGCAAGCAAATGCTTGTAAACAAAAAAAAGGGGTTTTGCAGCGTGAGAAATACTAATAAGAAGAAATTAGTACGCAGTAGGGTTGTCTATAAAAAAAGAACGCTGTTCATCGCAATACTCATAATAATATTATTCATTTCAGTCGTAGTACTACTACAAAACGCGAACATTCTTTATGGAAGGGCAGGAACTACGACAATACCAGTAACTGCGTGCGGCGTGTTGGATCAAGAAGGAAGAACGTACGAGTTGCAACAAGATATTTTTGTTACCGGTGGAAACTGTATAACAATCAACGCACAAAATATACTATTCAATGGAAACAATCATCAAATATACTGCACAGGAGCTACATCTGCTTGTGGTACAGGAATATCAATACAATCTATAACTTCTCAAGGAGCTAGTATACAAAGTGTGAAAGTTTTAAATTATGATATTGGAGTGTCCGTTGCTCACACAAAAAATATAAATTTTTTTAATGTTAACGCGAGTTCGGGAAGTCAAAACTATAATATGTACGTGAATAATGTATCAAATTTAGGTGTTTATGGATCTTATTTTAGCATTCTTAATGGACGCAATATTAATGTTGCATCATCAACAGATTTTTCAATAATAGGAACGCAAATGGTGGCAGGCGGTACTGGACACCCATTACAAATAACCGCATCAAACAACACAATAATACTTGATTCATCATTCAATCAGTCAAGCAATTATGGCGGGTCAATATACCTTGACTCTATCAAAAAAATAGTAATATCGGGCAGTAATATAAGCGGAGGATATGGCATTCAAGGATCCAACATCATTAATTTTTCACTTACAGGTAATACTATAAAATCAACAGGTCCAACGATGCAGTTAGAACTTTTGAAATTCTCAAAAATAAATTATAATAATATAACTGCCGGACCATTACTCAATAATCAAGCAATACAACTTTATCCAATATCGCACAATAATTCATTTACTGGAAATAGTATTAATATACTCGGAACAGGAAAACCATTCAATATATACAATAATGAGAATGTAGCAAACAACAAGTTCTTATCAAACGTGTTCTACAAAGATGGGATACTGTCGCCGAATATACTGTTGACAGAAACTGGAACAGAATATCCAGATCCTCCGGCAGTCAACTTAGAATCAGGAGGAACTATAACTATTCTTGATGCAGAATTGAAGGATGCAATATTATCAGGAAGCAAAACTATAACTGCGTACGTCAATGGACTGGCATTTGAAACTTCCACGAGTGATAATATTCATTACTCTTTCGGAAATGTTTTCCCTGAAGGAAGTTACACGTGGTATGTTGAAATAAATGATTCTTACGGAAATATTGAGAGGACAACATCAAAAAATTTTGATATAAAAATAGTGACAACATGCGGAACACTCTATGGAAACATAACACTAAGGAATAATATTGAAACATTAGGCAATTGTTTTATTATCGGAGCCGATGATGTAACGATTGACGGTAACGGGTATACTATACAAGGTGACGGAATAGGTTATGCTATATCGAACTATAATTCTGGTGGAGTAGTTTATGGGAATAACGTAATAATAAAAAATTTTGCATCAATGCCTAATAATCCTAATAATGGAGGAATATTCAATTTTGAAAAAGCAATACTATTAGTTAATGTCAACAATACTAGAATATACAACAATGTAATAGGACCTACAAATGCATTTAACGGGATAGGAATAGATATTGGAGGATCGGGCAATATAAACGTATCAAGCAATGAATTACTTTCTTTACCAAAAATAGGAGTAAAATTTTCATTTATGAGACCGAGTGTTAGCACAATACAACAAAATACTATTAATATTAATGGAGAAGGAGGCGGAGGAATTATTATAGAAGATAGTGAAAATTATCCATATCAGGTTGGAACTGCTACGTTGTTTCCAGTTGTTAACATAATCAATAATGTTGTGTCAACTCTGGACGATAATTCTCCAGCAATAATTTTGAACACGACACCAAACATAGTTATGAAAGGAAATGTTTTGACAACAACAGGAAAAAATTCTCCGGGGATACTGGTGCCGCCAGCTTCATATTTAAACCGTTTTGTTGGAGATGTTCAATCCTCTAATGACACCATACAAACTTCAGGAATATCTTCAAGTGTCATAGAACAAAATAGTCTTCAGGGGGAGTATATTAGGTATATGTATCTAATAAATGATTCATTAAAATCAGAATCATCTCCCAGCATTAACATTAATGGAAACTACGTCAGAGTAATTAACACAGTGCTCGATAAAAATAATATTTTGACGAGCAACACGGGAATTGTTGAAGTCTCTTGGTATTTGAGGGCAAGAGTTTTTAACGGCACTGAACCAGTTAGAGACTCCGTTATTTATTTTTATGATATGAACAATGCAATTTCTGCTACAGCAATCACTGATGTAATGGGATATACTTCGATTAAGAATATTAAAGAGTTTATTCAAACAGCTGCTGGAAAAACGTACTATTCCCCTTACACGTTCAACGCAACAAAACCTTACAAATTCTTTCAGAATATAACTACAGCACATGTCAGCGAGCCGAATATGCAAATAAATATTTCACTCGTCCCAGATACGCCTGCTAAGATAACTCTCAATAACCCCGAAAATTATTCTACAATTCCTGCTTTTGCAAATTTCAGTTTTACTATAAATGATGACAGTCCTCTTGACAGTGTAAAAACAAGAACTAAATTATTTATTGATGACAACATAAAAGCATCTCGTTTTGATATATCAAATGGCACAGCAAACTTTTTTGTCAATTTATATGCTGATATCTCTGAAGGACCGCATTCTTGGCGAATTCAGCACACAGACACCGCAGAAAATACTGTAGATTCACAAACTAGAGTATTCAATCTTGATAAGAAGAGTCCTAATGTGACCGTAATATCTCCAAAAAATCAAGAATATTATTCTGGAAACATTATGCTTAATGCATCAATAACTGATGCTACTGGAGTATCTTCTGCATGGGCGAATATTAGTTTTTTCAGCACGGCTCAAATAATGCCGGTGTTAAAAAAAATAATATTACAAAGAGTGGATAATAATACTTTTACAGGAACAATTGATTCTGGAACACTTCAAGATGGGCGGTATGAATTTAAGTTTTTTGCAAATGATACTGTGAACAATCTTGAACTTTGGGGCGCTCGAGTTATTCTGAACATAGATAATAGTTATCCAGTGATCAACACTTTTTCCGCTCCTGAAAACAATACTGTAATTAATAACAAACAATTCTATTCTTCAATATTGATTAAAGAACTAAATCCTTCAAATTGCACCCTGATCATCAATGGAAAAATAAACAGTTCAGTAGACCTATCTACAAATTTTATAGATCCTGCCAATCCATTATCACAGTGTTTTTTCTTAGCATCAAATCTTGCGGATGGAACATATTTTTACAATGTTACCGTTTACGATCTTGCAGGAAATTTTGCGGTGAGCGAGACGAGAAAGATAACTATTGATACTGCTCCTCCAGTAATAGATCTGGGACTTGCAGATAATACTAAACCAGTGCAAAGTACAAAGATTCTTCATTTTAGTGCAATGATTACTGATGCTGGAGGCGCTGTTGATACTGTACTTATTGGCAGTGGAACCACTATGAAAAAAATGATTCTTACAAATTTAGGAGTATACACCATTGATAGTTCGCTGTCAAGCCTGGGATGTATGACTCAAGGAAGTTGTTCTTTAACAATAAAAGTTAATGATACTGCGAGAAACACCATTAATAGCGGGCCAATAATGTTCATTATTGATGATGTAGCTCCAGGAATATTACCGTTATCACCAGAGAGAAACAAGTATTATAATAAACAATTTCCAATAACTGTTCTAACTGAAAGTTCTTACAATGTTTCATACTTGTATTCAGGAACTCAAACTATAACTAGCCCGATAGCACTTACTAGTGATTCAACAAAAACTATCTGGAATACTACAACACCTCCAACACTGCCGCCAGATGGAGTATATTCGTACACTATAATAGCCGTTGATGAAGCGGAAAATGAAAACAGGTATCCTTATGGGTATATATACATTGATACAACTCCTCCAAATATAACAGTACACTCACCAATACAACAATATTACAAGAATGACCTGCTGATTAATGCAACAGCGGATGATGGAATAAATCTTGGGTATAACGGTGTTTATAATGTTGCATACCAAATATCCTCAAGCCCTTTTGCAGTTAGCCCGCCGGCGGAGCTTACAAGAGGAAACAACAATAATTGGTATAAAATACTTCCACTACCTGACGGAAGTTATTCAATAATTGTATCTGTATACGATTACGCAAGAAATGTTAAAACTGAAACTATAAACAATGTGCTGGTCGACAAAACTCCGCCATCAAACATAAATTTCGCGGCTCAAACTGCTCAAAACAATTCATTGATTCCTCAGGGAGCTTTTACTGTAAATGTTTCTTTTATTGAGACAAATCCTGACAGTTGTGTTATGACAACAAAAAATAATGCTGGATTTGAAACTAATTATCAAATGACTATTAAGGGAAATAATTGCGATGCAACAATTTCTAGCATTGGCGATGGAACTTACTCCTTTTTTGTAACACTTACTGATAAGGTTGGCTTTACTGGTGTTAGCGGACAGAGGTTTGTAACAATAGATACTACTGCTCCTGTAGTCACGCTGCAAAACCCGACTAACGGAGCATTAATAACTACATCATCTGTCCGCTACACCGTTGCCACCGACGAAGAAGAAAGTGCTTATCCAACTCTTGCAAATATAACATTTTATGTTGATGGAATACTGATAAAAACATTAATTGCTGATGGTAGTGGAGAATATTATTATGATCAAACAGGAATCCCTGACGGTCAGCACTCATGGCATGTTGTTGCAACAGACATATTCAGAAGAAGTACAACAACGCCAACTACGTCTTTCACTATTAATACTGACGCAACGCCGCCAAATGTGACTATATTAGGCCCATCAAAAAATTCGTGGCACAAAGATAATGTGCCAATAGAAGTTCTAGTAGTTGATGATGGAATAATTAATAGCGTTCAGTACAGATACGAAAAAGGATTATTGGTAAGTGGGTGGACTGCATTGACAAATATTTTAGGAGTCTGGAAAGGAGTTCTTGGAATAACAGGATTATCTGGAGAATTCACGATAAGAATTAATGCAACAGATAACGTGAAACACTCAAACATAAATAATTATACAATTATAAATATAGATTCAAAACCACCAAAGGATATCGTATTTTTAGAGCCACAACCGCGACAAAAAAGCACTGTTGTAAGATTTATTGCAAAATTCAATGAGACTAATCCAGAAGTGTGCGAAATTAATATTAATGGAACTAATGCTGGCTTGAATATTCAAGGAATGTCGTGCAATGGCCAAATGACGAGAAATGACGGGTTGTATTCTTACAATGTAACAATTACAGACAAGGCAGGTAATAAAGCAGCAAGCATTCAGAAAACATTGTTAATAGATTCAACACCCCCAGAATTGATTATAACAGGCAAACAACCAACAACTGCACAAAAATCTAAAAGCCAATTGTTAATAACTGCAACAGCCAAAGATTTAACGACAAGTATTGACAAAGTTATAGCAAAAACAACTATCTCACAATCATTCATCGAGAAATCTCCAGGAGTATACGAAATTGTTACAACTCCAGAAAGTATAGGGTGTGTTGAGAGCGTTTGCAACGTGAACATAATCGCGAATGATACTTTAGGAAATATCAACACTACTTTAGTTCAAGTAATAATAGATGACACGCCGCCTCAAGGACGCATAGCAACACCAATGAGCGGTTATTACAACTCACAACAAAGTATAACAGCAACAAGCAGCGAACAATTGCAGAAAGCAGAGTACAGAGTTGAAGGAATAATAATTAGTGATTGGAAGAATATGAGTATTACAGGAACTGCAACAGGTTCGACTGTAACGGCGCCGATGCAATTAAGCGACGGAACGTATAGTGTAAGAGTTAAATTTGTAGATGTTGCTGGTAACGAGAATAATATAACTGTACAAAATTTGGTTATGGACTTGCAAAAACCTAACGTGGCACTACTAGCGCCTCTACAAAACTCGAACACTACAAACAAAGAAGTAAACTTTATAATTCATTCGGAAGATGACAATCTTAAAGAGGTAGTGCTGTACGTTAACGGAGCATTAAAAGGGGCTAAGAGTGGATTGTCAGGCGATTACAACTTTTCTATAAATTTGAACACTGGAATTTACACGTGGTATGTTACAGCTTTTGACAATGCGAACAATATAGAAACGTCAGAATCAAGAACATTCACAATAATTCAGCAAGAACAAATGCCCGCGATAACCAGTGTTGGGTGCGGAAGGATAACTAATTCTACAACATTAACAAATAACTTATTGAGCAATGGAACATGCTTAACAATAGGAGCCCCCAACATTATAATTGATGGATCTGGATACTCTATAACTGGTGATGGCAGGGGTATTGGGATAGACAACAGCGATGGTTATGACAATATAACTATAACTAACATAAAAGTAAATAATTATGCAACTGGAATAAATATTAAGGACAGCGAAAAATCCAGAATAACAAGCGTAATAATCAACAATAGTTTCGAAAATTCTCAGGGAATTTCAGTAACCAGTTCTAATAATAGCACGATTTCAAACTCTATTATCACAATGCTTGGAAACACATCAACATCAATGCTGATTCAAAATTCTGAAGCCACGAAAATAATTGATAATACTCTTTCAACAAAAGGGAGTATATCATATGCACTGCAATTCGTCAATTCTTCAAACTCTTTGAGCAACAACAATATTATTACGACCAGCGGGGAGTATAGTGCAGGAGTATTCCTGCAATCTGGAGAAGATATACAAATGGTTAATGGAGCAATACTTTCAGAAAAGTCACAACCGGTGCTTACAGAAAATGCAACTGCGACTCTAAAAAATATCACGTTCAACAAGAAAATACTGCCATTCGTGCAGGGAGGCAGTGGAAAGATAACGATACAATGGAACATACTAGTCAAAACAACAAGCTCAGGAAACAATTTAGAAGGAGTGTACATAATTGTCAATAATGTTATCGGAGAAAAAGAAGTTGATGGAACAACAAGCAATGAAGGATTATTAATCGCTTTAACAGAAGAGGTAGTAAACAGAACATTAATCAATTATAAAACCCCTCATACTATAACTGCAACTAAAAAAGGGCATAAAGAGTCCAGAGCGTCAATAAATCTCAAGGAAACTAACAGTACAACGATAATTTTGGATTTAGAAAAAGAACAAGAAAAAATTCCAGGAGTTTCAGGAGGAGGAACTACACAAACAAATCAAAGCAATGCTTCACAAAAGAATGAAACTCCCGTCGTGCCCATAAAAGAATCGCCAGCAGTTATAGTTCCAACAATATTTACTACTGGAACAAAAGTTTTATCTGGAATAAATGAAAAAGATAATCCAGTAACTTGTGCAGAAGTAGCTAAGAAAACAACAAGCGATGCTATAACACTGCTTCCAACAAAAATACAGGCAAAAATACCCAGAGGCTACGAAAAAATAAAAGAGTCATTCAATATTAATTGCGACGGAGAAACGGTAAAGTTTACAACTGCGATACCTGACACGTACAAAGATGTAAGATTGTACTCTTGCATAGAAGGAGTATGCACTATAGAATACGGAATAGACAGTGGAGAGTTATCGTGCGGTGAGAAAAAAATATTAGAGCT
>JACQMS010000016.1 GCA_016203445.1 Candidatus Woesearchaeota archaeon | reverse complement strand
ATTGTTTATTTTTGAAGGAAATGCAAGAAAGGAAACTGAAGCAATAAAACAATTGAAAGATCGGTGTATATCATTAAAACTGTACGGGAATAAGTACAAAAAGAGAAAGATTTTCGATGAATTCACAAATATTCGCATATTTTGGTACAGTATGAAAAAGAAAACAATAGTAGAATATACTGATAAAGGTGAAAAAGTGTCAACACAAAAGTTTGATGACATAAAAATGCTTATCAGTAAAATACAAAAAATTTGAGTAACTTTTAAATAGTACAAAGACAATACTATAAACATGAGCTTTAATATGCAAAGGATTGATATAGTACTCGAAACTTCAGAATCGGTTGACGGTCTGGGTAGAGCGCTATATACAGTTTTGGACTCTATAGGAATAACTTTTGATGGTGTAGGATGGAGAAGCGGTCGTAGAGTTGTAAACGGAGTTCAAGTTCTCCCAATTGATACCGCAGAATATGATATTTTTCAAGGTTCTAAACTGGTTGGAAAATATGAATTCGAACGCAAGAATGAAAAGTATTTTGTAACAGTTGACCTTTCAGGACTTGAAAAGAAAATGTATGATGCAGTCATAAAAAAAGTTGGAGAACAATACCCACAATTCACTCCAGCACCAGTAATTTAGAATAAGCTCAACTCTCAACATAAAACTCGTACTGCTGGTTTCTGATACTACTCGATGATTCTTCTAATACTGCAATAGTCCCAGTCTTTGTCTGATAAAGAGTGCTCTTCCCTTCAATTTCTTCTAATGTTGTAAGAGGAATCTTGCCGTTCTTTTTTATAACGTCTTGAATACTCTTCAATCCTTTCATGTTAATTTGCAGTTCTTTAGTGCTCTTACCCAACCATCCATTACCATCAGGAGTTACAACCTTAATATCTGGACTCGCAGTACTAGTAACCTTGCCAGATTCCAAGATATTACCAGAACCCCTCCTATCGCTCACTTCAAGAATTGTCGTATTTTTATAGCACTGCGCTGAAGCTCTTTCTATATAGCTGTCAGTTGTTATTTCTGCACCCGTTATTCCTTGTAATCTTCCATCGTTCATTCCCTTTAACGCGTACGCGCACTCTAACGCGTTGTCGTGGCAGGAATTGTACAATCCTTGTTCTCTCTCTCCGAATAACGGTAGTGCTGGACGGTAAGACATTGTTAAGTATAACGCGAGAATTATTAGCGCTAAGAATACTCCTGCGATAATGTATAAAGTTATTTGAGATTTTTTTCCGGCGATGCTTCTCTGCTTTCTAGAACCTAAGAATAGTGTTATCACTCCAAAACTTATAATTCCCATGCTCAAAATCATAGGCTTGCTTCCGGGAAGCAGAGGATCGAAAATTTTACAATCAGAAAAACGAGAAGAGTACACAGACATTCTTTCTCTCAACTCCCGTTCAGAATTATCATGAAAAGAAACGAAAAAAGTCTTACCAGTCGTTAAAACTTTAGTGCCGTTAGAGAAAAAGAGAAGGCCGTCTTGGAGAGAGTTCAATATTGGCGGTCCGTCTGCCCAAGAAACTACATGTTCATTTTGAGAGTACTCTACAAGTTCATCATCGTACAATGCAGAGTACGAACCAGTTACCGTGCCGTCAATTAAAAGATCTGGTCGTTCCGTAAGAGTTGCATTGGAATTAGACTTTAAAGAGAGAACGGTGACGAACGTAGGACTGATGTTCATCTTGACGAGTTCGAGATATTTTCCTATGTTGTATTCTTTCTCTCCCATAGAAAGTGTTGTGACAGTATTATCGTAAAACTTTCCCTCAATAAAGTGAGCAGTAACAATACCCATTTCTTTATTATACGAAGCAGTCGTCGTTCCTGCCTTTAATGGAACAGCTTGTGCAGAGTCCAGAGAGAATACTTTCCTTTTATACTCCACAGAACCGCGAAGTGAAAGAATTCCGCTGATATAAGAGTTTTCAGCAGGAAATTCAGAACTCAAAGAGAAGGAAGTAGAAGCAAAGAATAACTCAAAATCTTTCGCAGGACTCAAAAATAGAGGACAGTACAACTCAAGACACCACTTGTTAGAGTAAGAACGAGAATAAACCCCCGTACTTGTAATGTTGAAGAATTGAAAACCAGTTGAAGAATCAAAAAATACCCTTCCTGCTCCTGTTGACGTTTCAGTATATTCTTCATTAGAAAATATTGCGGTTGTTGAACTTCCTGTACGCTCATATGTGCCTCCGATTTTTTTGAATAACAGTAAAGTTTCGGAAGCTCCAAAAAACTTTGTTGAAGGCACATTATTATTTCCTTTGATTGTAACATTGACATCAGTTAAACTTAATGACAGTATGCCATTATCTTTTTGTGAGTAATCAATTTCTACTTTTCCTCCTTTTGTTCCTTCTAATTCTATGAAGCAGTCTGTGCAACTTTGTGATGCTTTCAAATCAATGTATGGTTCACTTTTTAATGGATTTCGTCCGAGTTTGACCTCTTCTCCATCACCAACTCCATCTCCATCACTATCATACTTTGTATAATCTGTTCCTAAATTGTACTCATTCAAATCTGTTATTCCATCACCGTCAAAATCTCTGTACAAATCACCAGTTCTCAAATCTAAAGTCCTAATTGCAGTTCCTAAACCCCCGCTAACACTTGAAGAGTTGGTATTCAACCATGAAACAAAATTTTTATCTCCACTAACACCTGAAACTCCAAAAGTGTCACTCTTCAAGACATTCGTCGGATACAGAAATGTTTCATCATAATCAGTTAGACCATCATTATCTGAATCTTTCAACAGAGTATTAAATCCATTCAACGTTTCAAAAGAGTCAGAAAGCCCATCCGCATCACTGTCTTTCATATCCAAGAATCCCTCACTCTTTCCCGCACTTAAAGGATTCTTCAGACGAATATTTTTATCGCTCAAGAACGTAAAAGACAACATCAAAACATCACCTCGCTTATGAACAATAACTGAATCTTTAACCCTACCAAAATTAGTACCATCAAAATAAAGATTACCTTCAGAAAAACTAACCTGTTCCACTCTCGCATTCACATCAGAAACCTTATCAGCAAAACCACGAGGAATGGAAAGATGATCAACGGAACGAGCAGTAAAACCTTTATCAGTAATAGTTGCATCTTTCACGCCAGAAGCAGTACCAGAAGGTGTTTCAATCTTTGAAAACTCCGGAGAAGTTGCAGAACCATCCTTTACGTTGACCTGTACACCAGCAGGAATACCAAGAGCGCCTAAAGAAGAAGGAACAACGACAGGAGAATCAGACATACCAGAAAAATCTTTATGATCTGCAATGGCAGATTGGACAGATTGGAAAAGATCATCAGGAGAAAGATCACGAGCGACATTTGGAGATTCTACATTTGTTGGAGCTGCAAAAACTATATTTAACAATAGAGAAATGAAAATTACACTTCGAATACCCCAATACAAAATAATAGAGATATTTTTTAGAGAGAACAACAACTGAAAGAACCTCTTCTTTTTCATAGAAACCTTTATATTCTACATTCTCTTAAAAAGCTTACTATGAAAAAACATCTTGAAAAGGCAGCTTGGACGATGACTGTGATTGGTTGTGTGCTAGGTAGTGTGTATTTTTTTGGGCAAAAAAGATCATTATTCGCGTATGCCCAACAAGAAAGAACTACTGAAGAAGAATTGGAAGAAAGGATCGTTCAACTTCAAACGTTAGCTACAAGACAAATATTAAGGGATTTCATATTTGTTCAGTATGATGATGAAACAAGAAATGACAATCTTCAAAGTATATTACAAGAATCAGATAGACCTGCAGTTGTTTATTTTTTTGATGAAGATGAAAGAAGTCCTCGTGGTGTACTATCAAAAAATAAAGCAATTGTTCTCAGTGAGGTAAGACAAAATAATAATAATATTATAAGATTTATAGGCTTTCCAATAAGTATAATACCTGGAACTGAAAAAATAAATGCGAGATATTTTTCAGATAATCATAATGTTGTAGGACTTCCGGAAACAAAATTATACGTTCCAATAAGTTTCGATCGAAGAAGAGAGTTTATAACTATAGATGACAACGGAGGTGCACCTTTAGAAAATGCAGGAATAAAAACATCAATAATAGAAATTCCTGAGTATTGGTTTGAGTCAAATCTTTTTAGCGTGGGAAAGAGAACAGTTTATCGTTTTTTAAGAACCCATATCTGGAATGAATTACAAGCAGATGGAAAAGGAAAAATTCTTAACGAACAAGGAAATATTGTTGGAGTTGACGTTGATCCTGCACTTGTTGAGTATTGGAATTCTTTAAGAACTCCCGGCGAAAGTCCACAAGTTGATACGAGACGGTAATTCTTTCTATAACTTACAAAAGAATCCTGTGCGCTCGCACATCCATAATCTTACTTTTTGTAGTATTGTTGGATTTTTGAATATCGTAAGTGTACTGGTGGAAATGTTTAAAATTCCAATGCCTAAAAATTCTTTGATAAATTTTTTCTCATCAAACAATCTTGTGTACTCTCCTCCGAATGTGTAATTCACAAATTCAACGCCCGCGCTCATTGAGAAGTATACTTCTCCCCCGCCGTTCACCTCTTCGAAGAACTCTGAGCGGTTTAGTCGTACTATAGTCGTGCTTCCAGTCTTCACGTAAGAATTGCCTATTTTTTCTAAAGTCATCAATAGTGGAACTCCTCTAATGAAAGCAACTGAAGGCAAATCATTCTCTCCATTAATTCTAACAGTTATGCCTTCAGACTCTATACCAAAAATTCCTTTAGCAACTTGTGAGTAATCTAGAGAAGTCTTGCTACCTTTAGTACCGTTAAGAACTATAAAACAGTCATTGCAATCAGAACTAGAAACAAGTGAAGGGTAAGGTTCTTCTTTCAGATAGTTTCGTCCCATTACTAATTCTTGACCGTCTCCAAGACCGTCGTCGTCAGAATCATATTTTTGATAATTTGAACCTATTGATACCTCTTTCAAATCAGAAATGCCATCAATATTACTAGCAATAGAGTCACATCATTCAACGTTTCGAAAGTGTCAGAAAGCCCGTCAGCGTAAATAATTTCAAAACCGCCACATTTATATACTTTTGACGTCTTTTATCACTTCATGGGGGCGTTGTATGAATTGTAGCAATGTATCACTTGGTGATCGTCTCGTGATAAGTGCGTTAACACAGAGACATGTTGCTTTTGCGATTAATAGACTCTTTAAGTTGGGTGTAGAACCTATACCAATGACTTCCGAAAGAATTAAGGAGTCTTATGAGACTATGATAGAAACTTCTAAAATGTATAATGAGAAAAAAGGCAATTTATCTTTTTGGACGAAACGAAATGTACGATTAACAGAACTTGAGCTTTTAAGAATTATAGAATTTGAAGCGACACATTTTGTTTGTAAAAGAAGTTCTAAACCATTAATACTATTACAGTCTCGAGAATACTTCTTAGAACAACTGTACGCACATCCAGAGAAATACTGTTTTTTTCAACCAAGAGATCAAGCAATAAGAGCATACTCTTCTTTTGGGTGGTTACAGCTCGAAGATTTTGTACGTTGAATATTTATTACTGAGTGTGTAGCAGTCTCACGATAACAGAACAACCACCAGAAAAACAGCCATCTTTATATACTTCTTCCTCTTTTTATTACCTTATGGGGGCGTTAGAATGAATGAAGAGTATAATAATGAGAAGGAGCAGTCCGCAACACTTCTTGAGTTATATCGTTGTGATAAACTTTTGGGATATGGTGAAAAACCCGGAATATTTACTGTTGATCGTCTGAAACGATGGTATAATGACGTTCTTGTCCTTCTTCGAGATTATGAAATTGATCCTCATAAAGAACAGTTGAGGCAGAGGGTTCATGCTTTGTGCATGTTTCAAATTGCAGAGTTTGAAGTTGCATATCAGTCACTCGCAACACATTTTCTCCCCGATATTTTTCGTGGAATGACTAAAAAAAAGTTTCACAGCCTATTTTTAAGATACTCTTCACAGCGTCCTGAAACTATTTGGGCGAGAGAAGAAAGAGAAAATGCTTTAGAAAGGTTAGTATCATGCAAAATTGTTAGGAAAGAATGGTTCTCTCAAAAACCTTTACCGGACCAGAATTCAAGCATTGCAACAAGCTGACTTCTTTCTCTTTGAAGTCGTGGAACGACAGAATCTTTTTTCTTTGACCATTCTGAAGAATTATCTGCAATATCTGATAACTCGTTTATACGTTCAGTCAATGCTGTTTTAATGATCGTAACATGATCTCGAATCCTCGTATGAACATTTGAATGTATTTTTCCCTTGTTTGCAACTATTAGAACATTAATTTCATCACGCTCGTTATATAGCTGTGAAAGTTGTATCATGAGTTGACAAAAAAATGTTCTATTTATAAGAATTACTTTTTTCTCCAAAACCCGCCATCTTTATTTATTATCTTCTATTATATCCGTGGTGGTGTCTTCTAGGGCTTCCTAACCAGTCCCTTTGTTGAACGCCTCTGTTTCCTTGTCCTCTGAACCCTGATCTTTGGCCGAACCTGTTGCCTCTGAAACCTTGAGTTCTCGGTTCTACCCTTATGACTACTTTTTCAAATTGTGGTAGTTCTTCTCGACGAATTTTTACTGAGTTTTCTCGAAGAACTCTTCTGAAGCTGTCGTGGTCTCTTTGTCCTAGAATACTTATGGCCTTACCTTCTTCCCCAGCTCTTGCAGTCCTTCCTATTCTGTGAATGTATTGTTTTGAATCTTTAGGGATATCATAGTTATAAACGTGTGATACTCCTTTAATGTCTAGTCCTCTAGCTGCTACATCCGTGCATACTAACACGAATATTTTTCCTGCATGAAATTTTTCTATGGCATTGTTTCTTTTGTGCTGTGAGAATCCTCCGTGAACTGCTGTTGATTCTATTCCGTTAGCTCTTAAGTTTTTGTTTACGAAATCTACAGCCCTTCTTGAATTGCAAAAAATCATTACTACCCCTTCATGTTCTTGTTTTAACAAGTGTACTAACAGTGAAAATTTTGTTGAGTCATCAACGTCATAATAGCACTGCGATAGTTTTGATGGGTCTACGTTTTGTACTGCTGTAACACTTACCGGATTTCTCATGTGTTTTGATGCAAGTCTTGACACTTCAGAATTTAGTGTTGCAGAAAATAGCATTGTTTGCCTGTTTCTTGGGCAGTAACGAATAATTTTTTCTACGTCTTGTATGAATCCCATATCGAACATTTGGTCTGCCTCATCCAATACTAATATTTTTACATTGTTCAAATTTATTGTTTTTCTATCTAAATGGTCTAAAATTCTTCCAGGTGTTCCTACCACTACGTCTGCTCTTGGTATTGCTTGAATTTGTGGGCCTATTCCTACACCCCCGTAAACTGGGATTACTAATAAATTTTTGTATTTTGAAAAATTTGAAAGATTTTTGTATACTTGTTCGCATAATTCTCTTGTTGGAACTAGTACCAATGATTGTACTCCTCTGCCTTTATCGCAATTTTGTATTATTCCAGAGCCGAATGCCAAAGTTTTTCCTGAGCCTGTTGCAGAGCATCCTAAAACATCGCTTCCTTTTAATATATGAGGTATAGATTTTTGCTGTATTTCCGTAGGCTCAGAAAAGTTCTGTTCTTTTATAACTCTTAGAACGCTTTCATCAATTCCTAAATTTCTAAAATTTTCCATTATTAATCTCCGACTGTTTGTTGCAAGACGCGCCATTGGCGTTGTGATACTCTTGCAGTACCTGTCGGAGATCGACCGTGTTAATATAAAATGAGTTTTCGCTACTCTAATACAAATTATATTTTATCAGCACAAATTCCGACAATTTGTTCATATTTTTAGAAATCACAGGGGTATTTAAAGCAGTACTATTATTGACTCGTAAGTAGAGAGTAGTCATACTAACGTAAGATATAAATACTATATGAAAAAATAGGTGTGTAAAAGAGAAAATGAAAACCAAAACAGAATTTGTTGATATCACTCCTCACAGGAGTATTATGCTCAAATTGGGGCAGTCTGGATATTCTATATCTGAGGCTTTGGCGGAGCTCATTGATAACTCTATTGATGCGTCTATTCCTGATAAAAAGTTGAGTATTGATATTTCTGTAAGTTCTAACAAAATAGTGATTTCTGATAATGGTTCTGGGATGCCTAAAGATGTTGCGTCAAAGGTTTTGAAGCTTGGTTTTTCTACTAAGGAGAAAGAGGCAAAGCTTGGAAAGTTTGGATTGGGATTAAAAACTTCTTGTTTGAGTCTTGGTAAGAGTTTTGTAATAAAAACTTCTCCGTTGAATTCTGGCGAGGAATTTACTGTTTCTTTTGACGAGGATGAATGGATTAATTCTGGTGATTGGTCTAGACATCCAATGAGTATTAGCGAGGGCATTCCAAAAAATGTTAGCTATTCTAGGATAACGATAAATAATATAATTGTTAAATTTGATAATAAAGAACTTGAAAAATTGGCTGATGAGTTTGGATTACGGTTTGGACCGTTTATAGAATCTGACAGTGTTGAAATATTGATAAATAAAAAGTTTTGCAAGCCCGCGCTTCCTAAGCTCACTAGTCATGGTAAAAAAGATTTTGAAATAAAACTTTCTACTGGATGGGTATTGAAGGGCTGGTTTGGGTTTAAGCTTGCCGGCTCTGTGAAGGAATATTATGGTTTTAACACTTTTAGGAGGGGCAGGTTGATAACCACTTATGACAAGATTGGTCTTTCTAAGGATCCTAAAGCTAAACAGATTGTCGGAGAGATTTATATGGATCATGTTCCTGTTTCTCATAATAAGAGGAATTGGATAATTCAATCTGAAGAATACAAAATAGTTTCTAATGAATTAACAAAATTTTTGCGTGATTATGATGTTCGGCAGAAAAAGATTGTTTCTGGATTCCCTGCTCATCCTGGAAGAGTTGAAGGTATAGCAAGAGTGTTATTCTTAGGGGCCAGGACTAATGCTAAAGATCTTGAAAGAATAAAGCCCGGAGATATTTTAGTTACTTCTATGACTAGGCCTCAGTACTTGTTGCAGATAAGGAGGGCTGGAGCGATTGTTACAGATATGGGCGGTATGCTTTGCCATGCCGCGATTGTTTCTAGAGAGTTTAATATTCCTTGTATTGTTGGAACGCAGAATGGCATGCAAAAAATAAAGGATGGCCAGAAAATTATTGTTGACGCTAACGAGGGGGTTGTTTATGAAGCAGAGTAGTGTTGATGTGGAAGTTTTCCAATTTCCGAGAAGCCTGCCTAACGATTTAGAAGGGTTTGCATTATTTTATCCAAAAAAATTTCCTTCAGTTATTCCTTTATTTCAGAAACTTGCCAGAGAGTATTTCAAGAAACCTGAAAAATTCAAAAAATTTATTTACAAAGAACAGAAAGAGTTGTTTGAAGGATTTTATAAAATTAAAAATGATTATGACAAAGAAAAAGTAAAAACCAACGAGTTGATAGTAAGAACTGATGAGAGATTGCACAAATTATTCTGCTTCAAATTCTGGATAGTGAACTATGGTTTTTGTGATGGCCCTTTGCATGATTATTATGTTGAGAGAATAAGACATTATTCTGAAAAAGTTGCAGAGTGGGAAACTATCGAAGAAAAAGAGCGGGCAGTATTAGATTTTGAAAGAACATTATTACAGGGAGATTATGCTGATTTGTACTTGCAAAGTGCATTTATCGGAATAGAATTGTATAATAAATTTAGTTCCAGTAAACTATTTTCTGGATTCGTTGATAAATTGAAACAAGAATTAACAAAACACGATGATAAATCTTGTTATAAAATAATTGAAGACGTGCTTAAGATTATAAAAACTAAAAAGAATACTGAAATAAATGAAATTCACGAATTGCTTAAAGAGCCCATTGAAACTGCAAGAGTTAGAGGAGATAATCTTGCTCTTTATCAGGTGATAATTCATGCTTTTGAGTTTCATGAAAAAAATCTTGAACTAAAAGAAAGATATGAGCATATGGTTAAAAATATTAGTCACATACTTGATTTAGGAAGAAATAAATTATCTAAACAAGAATATGAAGAATTAAAAGTGTGCTATCAAATGACTAATTTATTTAAAGAAGCGAAAGATGTTTTTGGAACGTTGGATCCTTATATAATTCCTTTTTGGTTTGGTATGCTTGAAGAGTTAGCTAAGAGAATAAACGTTCCAAAGTACATGATGAATATGGGTCATGCAGGAATGTTTTATTTTCTGGTTTGGTATTTGCCTGCAGAATTAAAGGCAAAAGTGTTTACTCCCGATCCTGCTCCTTTTGATTTGAAAAAGTTATGAAAAATTGTATGAAAACTATTCGCGTTAAAATTTATGGAAAAGTGCAGAATGTTAATATGAGATCAAGTATTTGTCAGAAGGCTTTAGTTTTGGGAATAAAGGGTTACGTTAAAAATAATCCTGACAATATTGCTATTGTTGATTCAGTTTTTCAGGCTGATGAAAAAAAGTTGAGCGAAATGATTGATTTCATAAAGTCTAGCCCGGGAAGATCTGGTGTTGAGGATGTTAAGATTGAAACTTTAAAATCAGAAGGTTTTAAAGCATTCAGTATAAGGTATTATTGAAATGATAATAAGAGAGGTTTTGGATTCAGTAAGTAGTTCACTAGAGCGTTTTAACGAGAAGAAAAATTTTGACTTGACACTTTCTCTGCTTAAAGAATTATTTAGTAGTTTTTGGGCTTATAATAACCTAATAACTCCTAATGTGTACAATCTTGTTCAGCAAATTGATGAGTTCATATTCAAAGTTCAAAGGAACAGAATAAAATTTGATGAGTTGTCAAAGGATGAATCTTTGAAAATTCAGAGGAAGATTTGGTTGTTGCTTGGATTTTTTGTAAGGTTTTTGAAAGAAAATCCGCAAATTGCAGATCTTGAAATTATTCAGGAAAGAGATCTTAAATCATCGTTGAAAAGTTTCAAAATTCTTGTTGTTTGCGTCGCGAATGCTGGTAGAAGTCCTGTTCTCGAACAATCTATTGGATTCATTTCTGAAAATGTTGGTCTAAAAATAGTTGTGAAATCTTGTGGCATTTTTAATCTTATTAACTCTTCTCAAAAGGCCAGAGCGAAACAACCTTTATTATCTAAACTTATTGGGAGAGATGTTGACGGTGTTGGAGTTCCTGTAAGCGCAGATCTTTGTGATTGGGCGAATATTGTTTTAACTGCTGCTCCTTATGTTACAGAAAGAATAGTTGGTGCATTTCCTAGTTCTAAGAGTAAAGTTATTACTGCTAAAGAGTTTGTTGCGAGGTATAAAATTTCTGATCAAGGATTTTCTTATGCTTTCTACATTGATGAGCCTACATTTTCTACTCAGAGAGAAAAAGCTTTGGACGAGTGGCTTTCTGCAAGGAGAGGTTCTGTAAAAGATTTTATGCAAGCAATCGAAAAAGATATTGCTGAGGGCAGACAAAAAGCCTTCTTGTACAAGAACAAATATCCTGAGGGTGAAAACTCCCGAGGAGAATTCCTATCAATAAATGAACTGTTAAAACTTTCATTTGCCATAATTGAGAGGTTGATTCAAGATAATTATCTCACGACGAGACCAGAAGTTAGTTCATTGCTCTTATTCAAGCTTAACGAGTTGAGGAAGAGGGTGCTGTGATGACGAGAGGAAAAAAGAATAAAGACACGAGAGAATTTGTTTATTTATACACTCGTCATCTTTCTATTATGAATGTTGAGGAGTGGTTTCTTGCTGAGACGAAATTTCTCAAAAAGTTCTTTCCTTCAAGAGGCGTTTCGTACGGTCACTTTTTCCTTCATAAAAATGGTGAAGGCGTTAGAGTGTTCTATGAAAAGAGATTTTTGGATGCTGGAAGAAAAAAAATTATTGATATTCTTGGAAAACACCCAGAAAAATTTAAGGTGCTCTTTACCGAGTATTCTGAAGAGAGGGAAAAAATTCTTGCTCTTGAAAAAAGTGCATCGTTCAAAGATTTTTCTGTGCTTCTTTATATGTGCATTGAGAAGGTGTGGCCTCTCGTTACTATATCAGTCGTTCTCGGCGAGGCTCCTCCAGAGTTTCATATTCCTGATGCTCGAAAAATCGCTCTTTCTTTTAGAAAAAAGTGTGGTGAAGATTTGTACATTGTTGGAAACAAGCTCTGGGAGTTAGTTTCTGAAAAATATGCTGACCTTCCAAAAGAGTACTTAGATTTTCTCTCCATTGAAGAAATCGTTAGCAGGAATATTCCGAGCATGAATGTGTTGAATGAAAGAAGAGAAAGATATGCTTTCTTTAATGGAAACATATTTGTTGGTGATAAGATTCAATCTGTTTTGAAACGAGAAGGCATAGTATTTATAGAACATTCTGGTGACCATTCTATAAGAGAAGTTTCTGGTACTATTGCCATGATGGGAAAGGTTCGAGGAAGAGTTCGCATAGTTATCGAATATGCTGATATGAGCAAGTTTAAGGATGGCGAAATTCTTGTTTCTTCAATGACTGTTCCTGACTTCTTGCCCGCGATGAAAAAAGCGGCTGCATTCGTAACTGACGAGGGTGGTATCACGTGTCATGCGGCTATTGTTGCTAGAGAAATGGAAAAGCCTTGCATAATAGGCACGAAAATTGCAACAAAGGTTTTTAAGGATGGAGATTTGGTAGAGGTTGATGCGAATAAGGGGATTGTAAGAGTTTTAAAGAGAAAATGAACTCCCTAATTTTAGGGAATAAAGTCTGAATATGAGAAAAAATGAAAAATACTTTATCGTTAAACGAGTTGAGCAAGGATAGTGCTGGTATTGCCGGCGGTAAGGGCGCCTCTCTTGGTGAGATGATTTGTGCAGGCATTCCTGTTCCTCATGGATTTGTAGTATCGTCTGGTGTTTTTGAAAGTTTTATTGATGAAACAGGAATCTTAGAAGATATTGATTCTGTTCTTCATAGTGTAAATCTTAAGAGTGTTAATTCTGTAGATAGAGCCTCGGAAAAAATTCGTTCTATAATATTAAGCGAGGAAATTCCTGCAGGAATAAAAAAAGAAATTTCTTCGCAGTTCAAAAAATTGGGTGCTAAGTTTGTTGCTGTTCGCTCTTCGGCAACTTCTGAGGATAGTTCTACTGCCGCGTGGGCCGGGCAGTTGGATACTTTTTTGAATACTACTAGCAATTCTCTTTTTGATAATATCAAAAAGTGTTGGGCTTCGTTGTTCACTCCCAGAGCGATTTTTTACCGGTTTGAAAAGAATCTTCATGATAAAGAGATTTCTGTGGCTGTTGTAGTTCAAAAAATGATTGATAGTGATGTTTCTGGAGTAGCATTTTCTGTGCATCCCGTGACTCAGAATAAAAATCAGTTAATAATTGAGGCTTCTTATGGTTTGGGTGAATCTATAGTTTCTGGTCAGATAACTCCCGACAGTTTTGTCGTTGAAAAAAATAGTTTTTTTGTTTTGAATAGAAATATTTCAACAAAATCCAGAGAGTTGTTCAAGTCAAAAATTGGCGGTGTTATCTGGAAAAACATCACTAAAGATAGGCAGAATTTGCCGTCTTTAAGCGATACTGAAGTTTTGGAGCTTTCCAAATTAATTGTTAAAATTGAGAATCATTATGGTTTTCCTTGCGATATAGAGTGGGCTTTGAGCAAAGGAAAATTTTACATTTTGCAGAGCAGGCCGATTACTACTTTGAATTGATAGTTCCACTCTTGGAATGGTTAGAATTTTTGGTAGAAAGTACACAGGGCAATGTCAACTTAAGTGACAAAACCATTTTTCTGTTTTCATCGAAGTTCGGACGTGAATAATCAATGAGTGATTTTTTCTTGCCCACGAACAAATCCTTTGTCGTGAGTAAGAAATGTCGGAAACTTTCCACCAGTTCGTAACTGGTAGTTGAAGTAAATTATGCAGTGAATGTGGAAATGTCAGAAACTTTCCATAGACTGGTGACTGAAGCAAATCATGCAGTGAGTATGGAAAGTTTCTGAGCATGATCAAGAACCACTGTGCGCTATTGCGTTAAGCAACATGCCACTATTCTTTGACCAGTGGTTCTTGACAAAAATAATTATCATTACGCCCGATAAAGGAAAAACAAGAGAAGAGAATCACAACACGTTCCAAAGACACTCAACTTGACTGCACCGCCAGTTCTGTCATTAATCATTTATACACTTTTTTTCTGTGACCAACTTCTATAAATAGTATTATTAGTTCTGATTCTTTTATGTCAAGTATTATTCTGTAATCTCCTGCTCTGAGCCTGAAGTATGGGTTTTCTACAAGTTTTTTTACGTGTGGATACGGGCGTATTCGTATTCGTTCTAGTGTTGTTATTATTCTTCTTTGCGTTTCTAGTTCTAATTTTTCTATTTGTTTTACTGCGTGTTCTGAATAGTTTATTGTGTACATCAATTATAGCCCCAATTTCTTTTTTACTTGTTCGTGGGTGTAAATTCTTCCTAATTTTATGTCTAATTCTGATTTGGCAATGTGTCTTTTTGTTTCTTCTGATAATTCTTGAGAGTCTTCTATCATATCAAGAATTACATCTTCATATGTTTCACTGTCTGAAAATTTTCTTTCCTTTAATAGTGTGATTAATCGTTCACTTACCTGAATTGTTGTTACCATAGACAAATATAGTTATCAATAGTATTTAAATGTTTTCTTTTTTTTCTCCAAAAGTTTTTAAACTCCCATAGTTGTCCTTTTCTTAATGTCCGGATATTATGATTTGTTTAAAGGGGTGCTTTTTCACTCTTTGGAGTACGGTGATGTTTTTGATAAGCTTCGCTCTTCAAAGAATGGCTTGTCTGGCGCGGAGGCTTCTCAGAGACTTCAATCTTTTGGCAGGAATGTTATAGAGCGTGTTAGTTTTGTTTCTCCTTTGAAAATTTTCTTGTCGCAGTTTTCTTCGCCTGTTGTTTGGGTTCTTATTGTTGCTGCGGTTATCTCTCTGGCGTTGTCTGAGCTTGTAGAATTTTGGGTTATTATGACTATAGTTATTCTTAATTCTTTGCTCGGGTTTTTTCAGGAGTTTCGTGCTGAGAGGGCTATTGAGGCTTTGAAAAGTTTTTCTCCTGACAAGGCAAGAGTTCTTAGGGATGGCAGAGAGGTTGTTGTTGATTCTTCTTTGCTCGTTCCTGGCGACGTAATTTTTTTGGAGGAGGGCGATAAGATTCCTGCTGATGCTCGTATTTTTTCTGTTTCTCTGCTTGAATGTCAGGAGGCAGTTCTTACTGGCGAGAGCGTTCCTGTTTTGAAGCATATTCACCCCGTGACTTCTAACGCTTCTATTGGCGATCGTTCTTGTATGGTTTTTACTGGAACCGTTGTTTCTAGAGGTCGTGGTTCTGCCGTTGTTACTTCTACTGGTCATGAGTCTGAGTTTGGCAGAATTGCTTTAATGGTTCAGTCAGAAAAAACTCCTTTAACTCCTTTGCAGAAACGCTTGTCTGTTCTTGCCAGGCATATTTCTTGGATTGTTGTTGTTATCGCTTTATTTATTTTTGGTGTTGGAGTTATTTCTGGCCGCGGATTTTTTGAAATGTTTCTCGTTTCTATGGCTCTGGCTGTTGCAGCTATTCCTGAGGGATTGCCCGCCATGGTTACCATCGCGCTATCTATTGGTGTTAGTAGAATGCTTAAGCGTAACGCTCTTGTTAGGTCTTTGCCTAGTGTTGAAACTCTTGGTTCTTGTAGTGTTGTTTGTGTTGATAAGACTGGAACTCTTACCCGTAATGAGATGACTGTTAGAAAAATTTTTGTTAATGATTCTGTTGTTTCCGTTACCGGTTCTGGTTATGCCCCTGTTGGTTCTTTTTCTTCTACTCCCAAAAGTTTTGAAAAGTTGATTTTGTGCGGTGCTTTGTGTAATAACGCTGTTATTAATAGAGATGTTAAGACTGGCGGTTCTTCTGTTGTTGGCGACCCTTTTGAGGCGTCTTTTATAGTTCTTGCCGAGAAGGCGGGTTTGAACGTTATTGATTTGAAGAAAAAGTTTCAGAGGGTTCACGAAATTCCTTTTTCTTCTGAAAGAAAAATGATGAGCGTTGTTGTTGCTTCTCAGAATGATTCTGTTGTTTATGTTAAGGGTGCTCCTGAATTGTTGTTGGAGAAGTGTCAGCTTGTAGAAGTTCATGGTCAAATTGTTAAGCTTTCTAGGACTTTGAGGGATGATATTTTGAGCAACGCTTCGAAGTTTGCTTCTGGGTCTTTGAGGGTTTTGGGTTTTGCTTTCAAGAAGCTTCCTACGGGCACTAAATCTTTTTCTGGTGTTGAGGACGACTTAATATTTTTGGGTTTGGAGGGTGTTATGGATCCTCCGAGGGTTGAGGTTAAGCGTTCTGTTAAGACTTGTGTTGATGCGGGTATTAAAGTTGTTATGATTACTGGTGATCATAGGGATACTGCTGTTTCTGTTGCTAAAGAGGTTGGAATTTTTGGTGATGTTATGACTGGCGAGGATATTGATAAAGCTAAGGATTTAGGTGTTGTTATTGATAGAGTTGGTGTTTTCGCTAGGGTTAATCCGGAGCACAAGTTGAAGATTATTAAGGCTTTGCAGTCTAGGGGGCATATTGTTGCGATGACTGGTGATGGTGTTAATGATGCTCCTGCTTTGAAGCGTGCCGATATTGGTGTTGCTATGGGCCTGTCTGGAACCGATGTTGCTCGTGAATCTTCGGATATTGTTTTGCTTGATGACCAGTTTCTTACAATTGTTGCCGCTATTGAGGAGGGAAGAGTTATTTTTGATAATTTGAAAAAGTTTGTTTATTACTTGTTGTCATCCAACATCGGCGAGGTTCTAGTCATACTTTTGGGGATTATTCTAGGGCTTCCTTTGCCTTTGTTAGCTTTGCAATTGTTGTGGGTGAATCTTGTTACTGATAGTTTTCCTGCTTTAGCTTTGGCTGTTGATCCTAAAGAGCCCGGTTTGATGTTTAGATCTCCTAGGAAGTACGAGGGCGAAATTTTTAGGGCTGCTGGAGTGTTGTTTTGGGGCGTTGGTATCTTGATTGCTGTTTTGACTATTTTGGTTTTTGATTGGTATGATCCTCATACTAATCTTGAAACTGCCAGGACTATGGCTTTTACTGTTATAGTGTTTTCTCAATTGTTTAACGCTTTGAATCATAGATCTTTTTCGAAATCTTTTTTTAATCTTCCTTCCAATGGGTGGATGATTGCGTCAATATTATTAGTGGCTCTTTTACATTTTGGACTTTTAAGCGTTCCATCAATTTCTGAATTGTTTGGTCTTGTTTCTTTGAGTGTTTATGATTGGATTATCGCTTTATGTTTTTCTGCTACAATTCTTGTTTTTGGTGAGGTTGTTAAGAGAGTTGTCGGTTCTCCAGCGTAAATGTTCAAGAACTCTTGTTAGTTTAATCATGTAATTGTAGTCAGACTATACTTGTTCCTGCAATATATATGTTATACTATATAATAATAACCTTTTTATAGTAATGCTGCCAAATAGTGCTAGGTTAGGGGTTTTATTGCTATGGATATTTTGGATTTTAATACCACTGAGGTAATACCTGTATCTAAGTCTTTGATAGGGCAGGTTATAGGCCAGGATTCTGCTGTTGATGTTATTAGGCGTGCTTCTTCTCAAAGGAGGCACGTATTATTAATTGGCGAGCCTGGAACTGGTAAGTCTTTGCTTGGGATGGCTCTTGCAGAAATGCTTCCTAAGGAAAAGCTTGTTGACGTTATTGCGTTTCCTAATCCTGTTGATGAAAACCAGCCAGTTATTAGGATAATGCCCGCGGGTCAGGGCCGCCAGCTTGTTCGAAGGGCCAAGATTCAAGCATCATCGCTTTTTCAACAGCAGAACTGGATGTTTTTGATTTTGATGGTTTTAGCAATGATCGCTCCTTGGTGGGCTAGGAGTTATTACAAAAGTGATGTTATGTTCGCCGCTTTTTTTCTTGGCGGAATGTTTTTCGTTATAGGTTTTATTCTTGTTTTTAATATGAGTAAGAGGTTTAACATTATTAGGGTTGAAACTCCTAAAGTTATTGTTGATAATTTTGGGAAGAATTCTGCTCCCTTTTGGGATGCTACCGGAGCTCATGCCGGCGCGTTGTTGGGTGATATTCTTCATGATCCTTTGCAGAGCGGCGGTCTTGGAACTCCTGCTCATGAGAGGGTTGTTGCTGGCATGATTCACAAAGCAAACCTCGGCGTTTTGTTTGTTGACGAGATTGCTACTTTAGACCCCCATACTCAGCAGGACTTGCTTACTTCTTTGCAGGAGGGAAAATTTTCTATAACTGGCCAGTCTGAGAGGTCCTCTGGTGCTATGGTTAGGACTGAGCCTGTTCCTTGTAATTTTATTCTTGTTGCTGCGGGTAATGTTGAAACTGTTAGGAACCTTCATCCTGCTTTAAGGTCTAGAATTAAGGGTTATGGTTATGAGGTTTTGATGAAGGATTCTATGCCTGATACTGTTGAGAATCGTTTTAAGATTGCTCAATTTGTTGCTCAGGAGGTTAGGAAGGATAAGAGGATTCCTCACTTTTCTAAGGCCGCTGTAGGAGTTATTATTGAGAGGGCTAGAAGAATGGCTGATAGGAAGGGACATCTTACTTTGAGGCTTCGTGATCTTGGCGGTGTTGTTAGGACTGCTGGCGATATTGCTAGAGAATCTGGTTCTTCTATCGTATTGCCCGAGCATGTTGTGGCTGCTAAGAAGAAATCTCGTTCTTTGGAACAACAAATGGCTGATGAGTATATTGACAAGAAGAAAGAGTATGAAATAATAGTTACTTCAGGCTCGAAGGTTGGAAGGGTTAATGGTCTTGCAGTTATTGGTGGTCCTGGCGGGTATTCTGGCATAATGCTTCCTATAGAGGCGGAGGTTACTCCTGGTAAGAAGGGCGATAGGTTGAGCGAGATTATTGCTACTGGAAAGCTTGGAGATATTGCTAAGGAAGCTGTAAAAAATGTTTCTGCTCTTATTAAGAGGTATTTTGGCGAGGATGTTGATTCTAAGGATTTGTACGTTCAATTTTTGCAGACTTATGAAGGTGTTGAGGGCGATTCTGCCAGTATTGCTGTTGCAACCGCGGTTTTTTCTGCCCTTAAAAAAATTCCTATAAAACAGTCAGTTGCTATGACCGGCTCTTTGTCTGTCAGAGGTGATGTTCTTCCTATAGGAGGTGTTTCTTCAAAGATTGAGGCCGCTGTCGAGGCGGGCGTTAAAACTGTTATAGTTCCCAAATCTAATGTTGGTGATATAACCCTTGATAAGAACGTTTTGTCAAAAATTAAAATTGTTCCTGTTGAAACGATAGTTGATGTTCTTAAAAATGCTCTTGACTGGAAAGGCAAGAAAACTGTTCTTAGAATGTTTGAGAGGTAGTTCTTTCTTTTTACTTATTATTATTATTATTATTCTTTTATGAAAGGTTGAACGTAGTGAAAACGTCCGACGATTACTAGGAATTGTTGATGCAAACGTTTCGAGCCTTAGCGAGAGTTTGTGTCACAAGATTTATATATTACAAAGGTTGTTGAATGCTGATGTTTTGATGGTTGATGTCACAAGTTTGGAGGAGTGCCCCGCTTGCGCCTCGAAGAACGTTGTTCATAGTATTCTTAGGGAACAGGTTATTTGTAGAGATTGTGGTAACATTTTTGAGCCTTTATCTCCTGGTGTTGAAGAAGACTTTGAGAGGGTTGCGGGTATTGAAGATGAGCGTGGCGCGTTTCTTGGCCGTTCTAGACATTCAAAAAGTTCTGGCCATAAGGTTCTAGCGAAACCTTCAAAGCATTCTAAGAGTAAGAGTAGTAAAAGTAAGAATGTTGTGAGAAAATTTTCGAAACCTAAAAAGTCTAAGAGGAGAAGATAGAACAAGAATGTATTTCTTTAGTTTACTCATTTGTTGACTTAGTTAATATTATCGGTTTTTCTTCAACAATTATTGTGTGTTCTGCTTGTGATACTATCCCTGTGTCAAACAGTGGCGGGTGTGCAGTTATTATTCCTGCAGTCATTAGTTCTCTTAGCGCTCTCGCTGTCGTTCCTATTCCAAACTTTTTTGTTATCCATCTTGTACAGAATGGCAGTGAGTTCCACTCTTTTGTTATGAGTTGTAATACTTGCGATGCTTCTCTGGACCTTACCGGTTTTACATTGTTTAGTGAGAATACTGATGATGCTCCCGATTCCTTAACTATTCCTGTACCTGTGCTTGCGAACGGTTCTACTGCGATTATCATTCCTTCTAATAGTTTTGTTGAATCTTTAGTGTCTACGTTTGGTATTTGTGGTTCTGAGTGTATTGTGTACTTGTCTAATCCGTGGCCTGAAAGGTTTCTTATTGGAGAGAATCCTTTGGCAGTTATTATTTCTTGAACTGCGCGCCCTATTATACCTATCTCTGTTCCCGGAGTGCATAATTTTATTGCTGAGTTTAGTGCTTGTCTTGATGCGCTTACCAATTCTGAATATTTTCCTGACAGGTCTATAGTGCATGCGGTGTCACCTATACACCCGTCAACACAAACTCCTACATCTACACAAACAACTTGTTCTTGAAATATTGTTTCGTCACCCGGATAGGCGCAATAATGCGCCGCTATATTATCGCATGATAATTGTACAGGGAATGCTGGCACTGCTCCTTTGCTTGTTATGAATTCTTCAATTTTTTCTGAGACTTCCAGCAGTGATGCGTTTTTGACCACTAATTTTTTTGCGTAGTCCAGCGATTCCGCTGCTATCACTCCTGCTTTTCTCCATGATGAAATGTTTTGTACGCTTGTCATGCAACAAAAAGATGCTTGTCATATACTCATTGTAAGAGTATAACAAAAAAATAAAACATCCAACTAAAAACAAAAAATTTTGTCAGTTGCGAAAACAATGGTTTACTTGTTTCCTAGTATCCTGAAAACTTTTGTCCCGCATTTTGGGCATTCGCCTTTCAACGCTTTTCTTCCATTTTTCATGGTAACTTCCTTACCACTCTTTACTGTGACATTTTCTTTGCACTTCATACACCTTGCTTCAACCATTTTAAAACACCTTCAAAGAGTTAAGAAAAACTCTCTATTTTCCAAAAAACCAATAATTCTTTATAAATGTTTTGAGAATGAAGATAGAAATAGGGTATAATCGGCAAATTCTACTTTGTTTTTCGGCATAAAATCAATTACTCGCACGCCTTTCGGCTCTGTAGAAAATCTCGCATAGCTCGACCTCTGCCACCAACTCGCTCCTTTACATGGTGATTATTGTCCTGCGTCCCCAGATGAGGCATCACCCCGCAACGGACGCAAAACAGTTGTGAAGGGAACTCGTGGAGGGTGGCAGAGGACTTTTTCTACAGAGCCACGCCTTTCGATATATTTATTAACGATGTTTATTTTGGCGCTTTTAGAGGTGTTTTTTTTATGGCTCAATCTCCTGTTGCTCCTTTTGGTTTGAAGCTCGTTACCAGTTTTTACTTTTTTCTTTTCGCAGTTTTTGTCTTTTTGTCATTCTTTCTTTTCTTGATTGCTGACAGTGTTAGTCTTGGACAGTCTGCCATTGGCGGCGTTATGGCTGCTGAGAATCCTTTGGGTGATAAGTTGTACTATCTTGTTAATGGTTCTGATTCTCAGAGTGATATTTCTGGAGTTTTGAAGGATGATCTTTCTGGTGATATTAAGTCTCTTGGCAGGGATGCTTTGAAGAGCGCCGGTGAGGATCTTGGGAGAGAGCTTGTTGTTGCTCCTGCTGTTTCCTATCTTAACTCTTTGAGTTCTGTTGCTCTTGGATTTGTTGGTGTTTTGTCGCTACTCTTTGGATTGCTTAATTTTCTTCTTGGTTTCGGTCTTGTTTCTGGTTGGGGGTGGTCTAGGATTCTTGTAATAATATTTTCTGTGATCATAATTCTTATAGAAATTCCTTTGTTTATTGTTGGTATGCGTTGGAGCGGTAGTTTTATTATAATTGTTAACGCTCTTATAGCTGGATACCTTATTTTTAGCGGTGGCGTGAAAGAATGGTTTGAGTAAGTTTATTCATAGTAAAACAATTTTCTTATCTCTGCAGTTGTGTAAATTTTTATTGTGTCTTGGTTTTTTAGTTGTTTGTCATTGCTCCAGAGAGGACAGTGTAGTTTGAGTGCGATCGCAAAATAATCTGTGTCTTTTTTGTCGGGGCTTATTTTTTCTGCTTCCTTAATAAAAATGTTTGTTTCTTCGTTTGGTACAAGTATTATTTTCTTTTTGATAGTTTCAAGAATATCTTTAAATTCCTTTTCTGTTCTCTGCGTCTTTTGAATAATTAGATTTTTATATTTAAGAAATTCTTCAAAGAGAAATTCCGGTGCATATATGCGCAGATCTTCTTGATAGAGTAATTGTTCTGTGTCTCCACTTTTTATTAGTATTGCGAAGAGTATATTTGCATCTATTACTATGTCCATGTTATTTTCTCATTCTTCTTTTTGAGAGACTCTTATTTAACTCTGCCCCGAATCGTAGTGCGTCTTCTTCTGTCAGCGTACTCATTGATTTGAATTTTTTGATGAGTTCTAAATCATGTATCTTTTCGTCGAACGCGTTTCGCGCTACTGCACTCCAATTTATTTCTGCAAAAACATCCATTTTTTGTTTTAATTCAAAAGGCACAGACAACGTTACATTTACCATAAGTATCACCACCTGAAGTGAATATTTGTGTAAATACTTGTAAGTATTTAAATATTGTGTTTTTGCGAGTCGAAGAATCACAACGCATAGACTATCATTCCTGTTCCGAGTACGATGAGCGTTATCGCTATTGTTTTTCTTAGTAGTGTTGTTCTTTGTTGGTCTTCTTCTATTATGTGAGGGTAATATCTGCTGATAACAGTCGTCGTTGTAAAAAGTATAAGCGGTGTTATCTGGCTTATTCCTGATAGTAATGGTGCGCCGATGAGTGTGATTCCGTACCAGAACGCAATGTTTCCTGTGATAGTTAGTGCTTCGCTGATGACTGTGTACTTGACAAGTTTGTAATGTTTCAGAATACTCATTCTGACATCTTTTCTGATGAGAAGAATACTTACACTAATGATTGATCCTGTTGCAAAGATTGGTTGTATGTTCCAGAAAAAAATTTCCTGTGATGCTGCTTCATTTATCGCAATTGGTATTCCTACGAGTAATCCATATCCTATGCCGAAGAGTGTTGTTTTACTGTGAAAGAATTGTTTGATTGTATGTCTGCTTTCAAGGATGATCACTCCGAGTGTTGCTCCTCCTATTCCGAGAAGTTGATATATGGTAAAACTGCTTTTAAGAAATAGGAAGTGTATAAGTGTGAGTCCTATAGGTGATAGGTACATGAGTGGTACTGCGTGTGACGCTTCATCTTTGTTGAGAATGTAAAAATATGTTATATAGAACGCTCCAGAGATGATTCCTGCAATGAATGGCTTCCAGAGTTGTAAAAGTGTGATTCCTGTCCAGTTGAGGAAAAATGCAAGAATTATACTCTCAATCCAGAAAATCGAGACTGATACAACGGTGTATGCATACACGTTGCTTGCCTTTTTGCTCACTATGAATTTGTCGATGA
This sequence comes from Candidatus Woesearchaeota archaeon, assembly GCA_016203445.1. Taxonomy (GTDB): domain Archaea; phylum Nanobdellota; class Nanobdellia; order Woesearchaeales; family ARS49; genus JACQMS01. Next base: position 8,922 of record JACQMS010000016.1, on the reverse strand, counting down.
TGTATACGCTTGTGTATGCAAGTGTTGTGAGAATGATAACGAAGAGAAGTTCTTGAGATATCATGACACGTCTTTAAATCTCTTACTTATAAAATAATGTGTTCTTCATCTCTTCTTCATAGCGTTCTCTACTCTTTCTCTTGCTATTTCTAGAGCGGCGGTTCTTGGCGATATTTTTTTCTTCTCCGCATTTTCAAGAACTTTTTTTGTGTTAGCAACTATTTTTTCTTTTACCAGTTTGAACATTTCCTTTTCGTCTTTGCCCGCCCATTCTGCATAGCTTGATATTACTCCTCCTGCGTTCGCGACAAAATCTGGCAGTACTAACACTCCTTTTTTGTATAATTCTTCTTCCGCCTCTTCTGTCGTTGGTATGTTGCTTCCTTCAATGATTATTTTGTATTTTATTCTTTCTGCATCTTTAATTCCAAAAAGGTCTGGAACCGCCGCGGTTATTAGAACGTCCGCTGTGACAGTTATTATTGCTCGAGTATCAAAAATTTTTGCTCCTTCGTATGCTGTTACCGTTCCTTTTTCTTTTTTAATTCTGGCGAGATTTTCGTAATTGAACCCTTTGTCATAAACTGCTGTTCCTTTGCTGTCTGATACTGCTACTAGTTTCATTCCTGCTTCTGTTAGAAATTTTGCCGCAAAAAATCCTACGTTTCCGAATCCTTCGACGATGAATGTTGTTTGTGATGGTTTTCTTTTGAGGTATTGTAGTACGGTAAGTGTCGCCTGTGCCACTCCGTAGCCAGTACTTCCCAGTTCGTGAGGTATTCCTCCTATGTTTGATGGTTTTCCTGTTACGCTTTTGTTGTCACCGTTTGCTTCCGCGTACCATCTCATTTCTTCCTCTGCAGTGTTCATGTCTGGTCCTGCTATATATGTTGATGGAGAGTATGGTTTAAGTGCTTTTGCGAATGCTTGTATGATCTCTTTTTTCTTCTCTTTTGTTATTGTGTGAGCGTCAGCAATAATTCCGCTTTTCGCTCCTCCGAATGGCAGTTCTGCTAGCGCGCACTTCCAAGTCATTGCTCTTGCCAGCCGTGATACTTCTTCGACGGTAACCGTTGGAGTCATCCTGATTCCTCCTTTTCCTGGGCCTAGCGCGGTATTGTCTATAACTAGTATTCCTTTCATCCCTGTTTTTTGATCGTAAACCTGCACCACTTTTTCAGGCCCTATTTCGTCGTATTTTATCGCCATTTTTTCACCTTTTTATATTATTCTCTTTCCCGTTTTCTTTTCTATAATATGTATAGCGTTTACAGGGCATCCGTACCCTGCTGTTTTGAATCTTTCTAATTCTTCTGCAGTTATTTCCTTTTTGTATATTTCCTCATTTTCTTCTTTTCCACCTATAAGTTTTATTTTTCCGTCATTTTGCATAACCCAATTTTCTGGGTCTGACGTTAGGCATGCTGCGGCTCCTATACACTTTTTTCTTTCAAGTATTACTATAAACTGTTTTTCTTCGTTCTTCATACGTTTATAGTTTTTGCAAACTATTAAAAGCTTTTGGGAATTGTTGCATGGTCATGTATCCTCAAATTCACTTTCTCGTATCTGTTGTTGTTTTTCTTTTGCTTATATTATAGTTTTTCTCCGCTATATTTATATACTATTCTAGTATTTGTCTTATCGTAAAAGTGGTGTTTTTATGAGCGAGCCTCTTGTTGATGAATTTGTCAGGCAGCAGGTTGTTGTAGAGTCTGCTGTTCGTTCTGGCGAGTCTTCTGTTGCTTTGGAAGAGTATAAAAAGTTGTATAATATTTATTCTAGTATTGCTTCTTCAGATATTGGTGATGTTCATAAGAGTATAGCTTTTGACCAGGTTTCTTCTGTTTACCAGTCTTTGCAGTCTTTGAATGGTTCTTCTCTTACTTCTTCTGGCGTGGCCGCGTTTAAAACTTCTAGTGTTAATGCTTTGACTAATATTGTTGCTGAGCGTTCTGGTTTTTCTCGTGTTACTTCTTTTTCTCCAAGGGATATCGCTATTGCTTCAACTTTTATTTTTCTAGCTCTAGGCGTTTTGCTTGTTAACCCTTCAACTGTTGGTTTTTCTTTTTTTGGTTCTGATAATTCTGTTGATATTGTTAAACCTTTGGGTGTTTCTTTTGATAGAAATACTGAGCTTTTGGTTCCTTTGAGCAGGCCTCCCGCGTCCATTAGTCTTTCTGGTAATATTTCCAGCGGTTTCGCAAAAGTTTTCGTTTATGATAGTAATAAAAAATTGTTGGTTGTTGACACGTCTAGTGATGGTAATTCTTTTTCTAGTGTTTGTGGTAGTGCTTGTTCTTTGAAAACTGTTCTTAAGGATTTTTCTTTGTTTGTTGAGGTTTCTGGGGGCGTTTTAACTCTTGATGAACTAGAGTTTTCTCCCAGGGATGGGTAGCTTATGAGTTTTATGATTTGGGTTTTGGCATTGTTGAATTTTGTTCTTTTAGGAGTTATTTTTTTTCTTTACAAATCTTTGCGCAATAATTCTTCACTTGTTGCGCGCAGAAGGCGCGTTGATAAATTGAAAGATTATCTTTCCAAGCATTTATCTGAAGGTGTTAATATTAACGTTTTGAGAAAGACCATTCTTGATTCCGGGTGGCCTGTTGAGATTGTTGAACAGTCTTTGAGAGAGTTGGGGTATTGATTTTGCCAAAGTTTTTTAAAACTATTAGTTCTTTTTGGTGTTATCGTGTCTAAAAGAGGTTTTTCGCGGATGTTATATGTGTTTTTTTTGTTTTTAGTACTTGTATTTATACCCTTTAGTGTTGAAGCTTTTAGTATTCCTTTTAATGTTCAATCAATTCTTGATGAGAGTAGCAGTGTTGACGTTTTCGTTCATATTAATTCTACAAGTTTTCTCAATTCTAAAGCTTCAGGTCTTTCTTCTAGCAAGTTTTCTTCTAGGGAAAAAATTATTGATGATTTGGGCGCCGTTCCTTTTGATTCACTTCCAAAAAATAGTAGGGTTCGTGCAAAAAATAGTCTTGCGTCTTCTGATGTTCCTGATGTTATTTTGAAGAGGGAGTTCTCTACTTCTCAGGATTTTGTTTTGAGAGTTTCGAGGGCAGGTCTTGAAAAATTGGAGAAAAATTCTCTGGTAACCGGTGTTACTCTTGATGCTGTTCTTAATCTTTCTTCTATTGATTATGCTGATTATGGTTTGGCTTTGCAGTCTGCTGTTCCTGTTATTTCTGGCGGCGAGGCGTGGGGTTTGAAGGTTGGCGGCGTTAATATTACTGGTGCTGGCAGGGCTGTTTGCGTTCTTGATAGTGGTATTCAGGCGGATCATGTTGCTTTTGGTTCCAGAGTTGTTCATCAGAAATGTTTTTGCTCTCAGAGCGGCGGTTGTTGTCCTAATGGGCAGTCTGTTGATTCTAATGCTAGTGATGGTGATAGTGGTACTCATGGTACTCATGTTTCTGGAATTGTTGGAGCAAATTTTGGTGATTTGAAGGGTGTTGCTCCTGATGTTAATATTGTTGCTGTTAGAGTTTGTACTAATGCTTGTTCTCTCAGCGATATGGCTTTGGGCATTGAGTATTGCGGTAATGTTTCTCAACAGTTTAATATTTCTGTTCTTACCATGAGTATTGGTGATCATGGCCAGTATAATTCTTCGACGTGTCCTACAACTCTTGATAGCGTAATTAATGGTGTTTATTCCAAGGGTTTGATGTACTTGGCAGCTACTGATAATCAGGGTTATACTAACGGCGTTTCTCATCCTGGTTGTTCTGTCAATACTACAAGTGTTGGCGCCACCACTGATTCTGATAGTATAGCTTCTTTTTCTAATTATGGCGGTGATAGGTTTGATATTTTTGCTCCCGGTGTCGGTATTAACTCAACTATTGGCGGCAATTCTTTTGGTTCTAAGCAGGGAACTTCTATGGCTACTCCTATGGCTGCTGGTGCGGCTTTGCTTGTTTATCAGGCGTTGAACCTTTCTAATATTGTTTACACTCCCGTGCAGGTTGAGCAATTGTTGAAGAATACTGGCGTTCCTGTTTCTTCTTGGTCTAGAGTTGATATTGGTTCTGCTCTAACAAAATTGTTGTATAATTATGATATCAACCGTTCTGCAAGAAGTGTTGGTCTCGCCAATGTTTCTAGTATTTCTTTCACTGCATCAAATATTCCTTTGTCTTTTGCAGGCCCTTGCATTAATTTTTCTAGTAGTAATGTTGTGGTTAATGTTTCTGGTACTCCTTGTTCACAGCTTAATTCTTCGTCGAGGATCTTTATGAATAATTTGTCTTTTGCTTCCACTCCTAAAATTCTTCTGAATGGCGCTGGTTGTTCTGATTGTTCTAATATTTCTTATTCCGGTGGGTCTTTGTCTTTTTCAGTTTCAAATTTTTCTCTTTCAATATCAAATTTTTCTCTTGTAACAAGCACTAATTTGTCAATTTTTGATCTTAGTGATACTGAGTTCATTCTTGTAAATTCTACTGCGTTGTTTTATGCTAATTATACTAATTTATCTTCAGGTTTGTCTGTTAATATTTCTAATGCTTGCCTTTTCTCTTTGAGCGCTCCTTCAATTATTTCTGGTAATATGTCTCTTAATTCCACCGGATTGTATTTTTTTAACACTACTGTTCCTTCCGCGGGTAATTTTTCGTGGTCTGTTAATTGTTCAACTCCCCAGTTTGGTTCTTTGAGTGCTAACGATACGGTTTTCATCAAGGCAGAGATTTCTCCTCCTAACTTGTCTATTACTTCTCCTATTAATGATACTATAATTTATGGTCTTGTTTCTTTGAGATTTAATTCTTCTGATAATTTTTATTCTAATGTTTCTTATGATGTTTTCATTAATTCTTCTTTGAATTCTTCTGGAACTTCTATCAATAATTCTTTAACTAATATTTCTTTGACTCTGCTTGATGGTTCTTGGAATATTACTGTAAGGCTTATTGATGGTTCTCTCAATAGTATTTCTAGGAGTGTTCTTTTCTGGGTTGACAGACTTAGTAATATTTCTTTGATTTCTCCCGCGAATTTTGCCAATCTGACAAGTCTTAATACTTCTTTTTTCTGGAATGTTTCTCACTCTTCTGCCCAGAATCTTAATTGTTCTATAATTGTTGATAATTCTTTGTTGTGGAATGTCACTAATTCTTCCAACGGCTCAACTATTAATACTTCTCTAGTTCTTGGCGAGGGTTCTCACTATTGGTATTCTTCTTGCGACTTTTTCCAGTATGGAAAGTCGAGAAATATTTCTAGTGCAACCAAAAATTTTACTATTGATTCTACTGGACCATTAGTTTCTAGGATTAATCTTCTTAATAATTCTGTTGTGAACTCTTCTAATTATGTTTCTTTTATTCTGAACGTTTCTGAGAATGTTTCTTCTCTATCTGCGTGTTCATTGTTCGTGAATAATTCTTTATCTTCATCAGCTAATGCTTTTAATGGCTTGTTATCAATTAATCAAACTTTAATTAATGGTTCTTATTCATGGTTTGCTTCATGCTCGAACAGTTTCGGTCTTAACAACACTCTTTCAGAATTCTTTTTAACTGTTGATGTTGCTAATACTCCCCCCGTTTGGAGTTCAATACCTGATCCTTCCCCGAGCTTAGAGGATATTCCTATACTTTTGAATCTTTCTCCTTATTTGAATGATTCTCAAAATGATCCCTTGAGATTGTTTATTATCGCTAATAATGCGAGCGCAACTTTTGATTCTTCACAAAAAATTGCAACCATAATTCCGGCTCCCAACTTCACCGGAGTGATACGTGTAGTTTTTAATGTTTCTGATGTTCTTAATGCTTCAGCAATATCTAATAATATAACTATTAATATTACTCCTGTTAACGACGCTCCAATTCTTGGTTCTAACATTCCTAACCAGTCTTGGGATCAGGGCTCTTCAAAGAATGACGCGTTCAATCTCTACTCTTACTTTTCCGATGTTGATAATTCTTCTTTGAGGTTTTCTGTTATTGGCAATAGTAGTATTATTGTTTCTATTGCTAATTTAGGAGTTGTTTCTTTGAGCGCTGGTTCTTCTTATACTGGTTCTGAAACTGTTAATTTTTCTGCTAGTGACGGAGAATTTAATATTACTAGCAACCCTGTGACTTTAACGGTTAGTGCTGTTCAAAGTAGCGGCACTTCATCTTCTGGTGGCAGTGGTGGGGGCGGCGGTTTCTCGTCTTCTAATGCTACTAAGCCCGCAACAAAAATCGTTCTTGAATCTGTTAAGAGGGTTCTTGTTAACGTAAACTCTGGGGTTTCTGAATCTTTTAGTGTTGACAACCAAAAAATTCCTTTGACGAAAGTTGTTTTGAATCCTTCATCGAGCGCATCCCAGGCTTCTTTTGAGGTTTCGAATATTAATGGCACTCCCAGTGTTGGTCCGGCTCCGGGAACTGTTTTTTCTTATCTTTCAATTACTTTATCCGGCGTTAATGTTTCCAGTTCCGTTTTGTCTTTTAGAATTCCTAAATCTTGGTTTGCAAATTTGTCACCTGATAATGTTTCTGTTTACAGATTTGTTGATTCTTGGAATGCTCTTCCTATTACTCATTCTTCTGGCGCCGATTTTGAGTATTATGATGCAGTTGCTCCAGGGTTTAGTTTTTTTGCTATCAGCACAGAACCCATTCCCATTTTGATAGATAATGTTCCCATTATTATCAATGAGTCTTTACCTTCAGACAGCGTTGGATCTGATGTTTCTGTTGAACCTTTGCCAGAGCCTAACATTGTAACTTTCAAAAATATTACTGCTAACTGGTATGTTAGAGGTTTTATATTGTTAGTACTTTTAATCCTTTTTTTCTTGTGGGCTAGTAAAAATTTGTCAAGAACCAGTGTCAAAGAATAGTTGCGTGTTGCTTAACGCAATGAATCACAGTGGTTCTTGAGTATGCTCAGAAACTTTCCATACTCACTGCGTGATTTGCTTCAGTCACCAGTCTATGGAAAGTTTCCGACATTTCTGGCAGTGTTTCTTCCTAATCTTGTGCGTAAACGCTTTCTGGCGTTCTAATTTCTACAAGTCTTTGAAGTCCTCTGGATTGCATAATTTTTCTTGCTTTCGCGGCATCGCTTTCCAATAATGGCAGTCTTACCATTGTTCCCTCAACTTCTGCATGATATATTGCTATTGTTAAAACTTTTGACAACTCAGTTCCATCATCATATCTTATTATTCCTTCACCCATTCCTAATTCTCTGCATACTTCTTTGTGTATTCTCGCAGTCGTTGGTCCTACATCTCTGTCCGATACTGCTTGTTCTAACGTTCTGGTTAATTCTCTTTGCGCGCTTCTTAATGCATCGTAAGGTTCTTTGAGTGACCAGTCATGTTTTACAATCCCTCTTAATCCTCTTAGTGATTCTTCGAACTCTTCTGATGCGTTTATAGTCGCTTGTGATACAAATACATTGCCTTTCTGAATTATCTCTCTGTATAATTTGGATTTTTCTGCGAATCCTTCCAATGATTCTTTACTGTGGCCTTCACTACCTGACACTAATGCTAATAGCGGGTGTGTCGAACTGTGAAGCACCATCATATAATTATCTCTATCGCGTCCCATAAAGATGGTATTTTGTGCCTGTTTTTAAGGCTTTTTGTTAGATTGGTTTTTGGCGCTTATAACCATAATATTTTAAAGCAACAAATAAAACCTGTGGTTTGGAAATATTAGTCAACGCCGCTGTAGCTCAGCTTGGTAGAGCGACGGTTTCATAAGCCGTAGGTCGCGTGTTCAAATCTACGCCAGCGGCATGTTTTCTTTTATTCGTCCCGCTGTTTCTTCTAATTTATCCATTGTTTCTTTTTGTCCTTGTAGTTGCAGGTATTGTTCGTATGCTGGGTGTAGTCTTGCGTGAACGTGAGGTACTGCGAACCCTTCTATTACCTCGCACGTTCTTAATGGTTTTAGTGCGTTGTCTATGGCTCTTGCCACGTCGTACACTAGCGACTGCATTTCTTCGTATTCTTCTTTTTGCATCTTGAACGCGTACGTTTCGTGTTTTTTTGGTATTACTAGTGTTTGCCCTTTTGATGCAGGGTAAACGTCTGCTATTACTATGAATTTTTTGTCTTCATAAATTTTGGCGCACGGAATTTCTCCTCTTATCACCTTGCAGAATACACAGTCTTTCTCGCCGTTTTCATCTGTTGCATTCATGGTATTGCTTGAGGCAGTTCTTCTAGTGATTCTATTCTTGGACTGTACTCTTGTCTTTTGCCTCTCCTGTCTATTAGGAGCGGTGTTATTCCTGCTCTTTCCGCTCCTGCTATGTCTGTCTCAACGCTGTCGCCAATGAATACTGCATCTTCCTCTTTTTTTTGTAATCTTTCCAAGGCTATTTTTATTAATTCTCCCGTAGTTTTCAATTTTCCCTCTTTGTATGATAATGTTATTGTATCAAAGTATTTTTCCATGTCGTGTTTTTCTAATACTTTTTCCACTGCTTGTATTTGCGTGTTGCTTACCAGTCCTAACGTGAATCCTTCAGATTTTAATCTTTTCAGTGATTCTTGTACTTCTGGGTATGGTTCTGCGAAAAGCCAGTTCTTGTTCCATATTCCTACAAGCTTTTCTATTATTCCGGGGTGTGATCTCATTCCGAACGCTTCCAAAACTTTTTCGAATGCTTCGTTCAAATCTTTGAATTCTTTAGTCATAAATACATTTTCGAAATGTGATGCGAATTGTGAAAATCCCATTCTTGGCCGCAGGTACATGTATGTTTGTCTTAGAGGGCTTTTAGTTCCTTGTTCTACCAGTGTTCCCCAAAAGTCGAATAGTATTGTTGTTTTTCCTGCCATGTTTTCGTGGTGTGTGGTGGAGGTTTTTAAGGGTTTTGTCTTTTTAGTAAGCGACAAAAGTAATTTATAGAATAAATCGCTTACTAATATACGTTGGACATAACAAATTTTAT